>DAMABW010000112.1:0-11404 GCA_031999925.1 Massilia sp.
GATATCGCGCAGCACGCCGCCAAAGATCCCGGTGATCACGCCCATCATCGAGGCGATAAAGATCGGCATGTTGGCGTCCAGCGCGGCCGAGGTGCCGGCAATCGAGAACAAGCCCAGTCCCACGGCGTCGGCAATCACGATCAGGCGTTCCGACACGATGTGGCGCAGCGTGCGGATCAGGGGAGAGGCGATCAGGGCCAGCACGAAGATGGCGATCGCGTATTCCTGGTGTGTGACCCAGAACAGCGGGCGGCGGTCGAGCAGGATGTCGCGCAAGGTGCCGCCGCCGAATGCGGCGATGAAGGCGACCGTGAATACCCCCACCAGGTCCATGCGCTTGCGGCGCGCTTCGATGAAACCGGAAAAGGCGCCGACCAGGATTGCCACGATTTCGATGAACTTGATGAGGGTCATGCAAGGGCTGCGCTGTTGGACTGTTGCTAGCCTAACATGCCAGCAGGCTCCTGCGGTAGGGCAACGCGTACCGGGTCGTGCGACGCACCGGGATGGTGCGAGTGCTGCCGCTGTGTGGCCATATCAGATGGGCATGAGGATGACACGAGCAGCATGTTGAATCATGGCTGCTGCCTGTGTTCACTGGCTTTCAAGCAAGTACAGAGCGCGCGCATGCCATGCTTTTTTCGACCGTCTCCCAAGTTGTCTCATTCGGCTTTCTCATTTCTTCTCATTTGTTCTTTTTCTCATCCTGCAAAGGAGCAAGTACAGGTTGAGAAGGAACGAGAACAAATGAGCACGCCGAAAGAGACGTGTTGGAAGAGGGGGCGGCACGAGGCATACCGTCCCCAGGGTCTGTTTATGTCAGAGAGAAATTGCCCAGTTAAAAGGCCTGTTGGCTGGAAAGAGCGGGCCGGCAAGACCGCCGGCTCGCAGTATGGCCGGCTCGGTCGAGCCGGCTCAGGTCGGGCCGGCGCGTTCCATCTCGGCCAGCGGCAGGCGCACGCTGAAGATCACCTGGCCGCCGGCCTGCCCGTCGTCGTAACGGTAGGCGATCTCGCCCTCGTGCTCGCGCACGATCTGGGCCGCGATGTACAGCCCCAGGCCCATGCCGGTGCGGTTGCGCGGGTTGTGCAGCGAGGTGCGCTTGAAGGGATTGAACAGCGATGCCGCCACGTCCGGCGCAATCGGCGCGCCGGCGTTCGACACCGTCAGCTCGGCCCAGCCATGTGCGCTGGACAGGCTGGCCACGATCGGCCGGCCGACTTCGCCGTGGTGGCGCGCGTTGCTCAGCAAATTGGTCAGCACCTGGGCCAGGCGCCCGCCGTCGGCGCGCACGAACACCGGCCCCGGATTGGCGAAGACATAGTCGATGGTCGGATAAGCCATGCGCGACTCGTCGATCACGTCTTCCACCAGCGCCGACACGTCGAGCGGCGCCAGCGTCATGCCCAGGCCCATGCCGCCGTCGATGCGGCTCATGTCGAGCACTTGTCCGATCAGGCGCTGCATGCGGTTGCTGGACGACTGGATGCGCCGTCCCAGCGTCGACTGCGTGCTGCCGCGTTCGATCAGGGTGCCGGCCATGTTGATCGAGTGCAGCGGGTCGCGCAGGTCGTGTCCCAGCATGGCCAGCAGCTGGGCACGCGTGGATTCGGTCTGGGCGCGGCGCGCGTTCGAGGCGCGCAGCAGTTCAGATTGCGTCAGGCGCGCATTTTCCAGCACCGCCGCTTCCCACGGATGCGAGCGGCCAAGCACGGTTTCATGCCAGGCATCGAAGGAGCCGCGCGGGGTCAGGCGCGCGCCGAGCGGACCGTACTGGGTGGTTTTTTCCGGACGGCCGCCCCAGGACACGTGCTCGATCTGTTCGGTGCGCAGCAGCAGGCACCAGCCGCCGCCGGGCGGATCGAAGGGCAGGGCCAGCATGCCGACCCACTTTCCCAGGCTGGCCTGCACCTCTGGCGGCCACTCGTCGAGCGCGTCATAGGTGATGATGTCGCTGGCCTCCTGCGGCAGCGCGCGCACGATCGCTTCGGCGATGTCGCGCTCGATCGGGCCGTGGCTGAAGACCTTGCCATTGTGGACGGCCACCAGGGCCTGCGAGCGGGTCGCGGCCAGCAGGGCTCCGGCGTGTTGGGCCAGGGCGTCGAGCGGTTCCTCGTCGATCAGCAGCGACTCGACCAGGGCGGTGCGCACGCGAGCCGATTGCTCGACCAGTTCGGCGTCGGCGCGCGCCTCGATGCTTTGCACGGTCGAGGCCATGACCTGGGCCAGCACGTCGGCCGCCATGCGGATCGCGTGCGGCACTCGCTTCGGGGTCATGTGATGGCAGGCGATCAGGCCCCAGAGGCGGCCGTTGATCACGATCGACACGCTCATCGAGGCGCGGATGCCCATGTTCTGCAGGTATTCGACGTGGATCGGCGAGACGCTGCGCAGCACGCCGAAGCTCATGTCGAGCGGGGCGCTGCCTGGTGCGCCAAGCAGCGGCACCGGCGTGTAATTGATATCGGCGATCATGCGCAGGGTGTTCAGCACGTACAGGCGGCGCGCCTGGGTCGGGATGTCGCCAGCCGGGTAGCGCTGGCCCAGATACGGCACCAGGTCGTCGTGGCGCGCCTCGGCCACCACGTCGCCGCTGTCGTCTTCGCGGAAGCGGTAGGCCATCACGCGGTCGAAGCCGGTGAAGTCGCGCACCTGGCGCACCGCCGTTTCCAGCAGGCCGTCGATGTTGCGCTGGCGCCGCACGCGCTCGATCGAGCTGTGGGCGCGCACGGCGAACAGAGCGACTTCGTCGGCCGGCACGTCGCGCGACTCGAATTCGGCCACGATGCGGGCGTTGGCGCCGTGTACGATGGCGTCGTAGCCGAGCCCGTCGACCGTGACCGAGGCCACCATCGGCGCGCACTCGCCCTCGGCGAGCGCCTCCGCGCATTCGGCGATCAGTTCGGCGCAGGCGGCCGGCAGGGGAAGGTCGGTGTACGGGCGGCCCAGTTGCAGGGCGGCCTCGAGGTCGGCGGGCACATTCGCACTCCAGCCTTCGACGCGGCCTTGCGCATCCATGAACACGAGAAAGCCATGCGGCTGGATCGATCCCGGGAGGTGGATGGGTTCTTCTGCGCAATTAGCCAGGTCGACCTGGCTGGGCACGGGCATCGGGACGGCCGAAATCGACTTCAATGTATTCCCTTCTACCTTATATGAGGGCTGCGTGGAGGTTGAACAGCCAGGAAAGCATTCTACAACGCCAATCCGGCAGGGAGCGCACTGGATTGTTTCAGTGCAGTATCAAAATGCAGGATGAGCGCAAAAACGGGGCCATTTTGACACAAAGTAGTGTCAACTTGGACGACCGACTGTTGTTTAACGGTCCAGGGCGGGCTTGAGCAGGACGACCAGCGCGCCGTTTCCGCCATCGGCCCGATTCGCCACGCAGAAGGCCACGACCTCGTCCTTTTGCACCAGCCAGCTGTGCACGACCGAGCGCAGCACCGGCTCGCCGCCGGGCGAGCCATAGCCGATGCCGTGGATGATGCGCACGCAGCGCACCCCGCGGCGCATGCTGCGGCGGATGAAGTCACCCACCTGGCCGCGGGCGACGTCGCGCGTCATGCCGTGCAGGTCGAGTTCGTCCTGCACCGGCCAGTGGCGCTTGCGCAGCTTTTTTACCACATCCGGGCCGACGCCTTCGCGTGCATAGCTGAGGGTCGGATCGTCGTCGAGCAGGCCGTCGACGTCGAACAGATCCGACAGCGATTCCTGCAACACCAGGGCGTCGTCTTCCTCCTGGCTCAGCCGGCGCTGCTCGGGCGTGGCGCGCAGCAGGGCTTCCTGTACCGGGCGGTAGACGTAGCGGTCCGATTCCGGCATCTTCGTCACGCCTTCCATCGCGCCGCGAAACTCCACGGCGCGCGCGCGTGTGATACGTTCGCGCCGCTCGCGCGCAGCCTGTTCGATGGCGCGCAGGCGCTCTTCTTCCTTGAGCTGGTCGCGCAAGGATTTGAGGTCGGCAAAGTCCTTCATGCCCGCCATCGTCAGTCCTCGCCGCTTCTTAGTCGCCCAGGGCTTCCAGGTAACGCTGGGCGTCCAATGCCGCCATGCAGCCGCTGCCCGAGCTGGTGATCGCCTGGCGGTAGATATGGTCCTGCACGTCGCCGGCGGCAAACACGCCCGGCACGCTGGTGGCCGTGGCCATGCCCTCGGTGCCGCTGCGGGTCTTGATGTAGCCGTTGTGCATGTCCAACTGGCCTTCGAAGATCATGGTGTTCGGCTTGTGGCCGATCGCCACGAACAGGCCGTGCACGGTCAGGTCCTTCGACTCGCCGCTCTCGGTCGATTTCAGTTTCAGGCCGGTCACGCCGCTGTTGTCCCCAACCACATGGTCCAGGGTGTGGTTCAGTTCCAGCGCAATCTTGCCTTCGGCAACCTTGGCCATCAGGCGGTCGACCAGGATCGGCTCGGCGCGGAACTTGTCGCGGCGGTGGATCAGGGTCACTTTGGAGGCGATGCCGGCCAGGTACAGGGCTTCCTCGACCGCGGTGTTGCCGCCGCCGATGACCGCCACTTCCTGGTTACGGTAGAAGAAGCCGTCGCAGGTGGCGCAGGCCGACACGCCGCGGCCCATGAACTCCTGTTCGCTCGGCAGGCCGAGGTACTGGGCCGAGGCGCCGGTGGCGATGATCAGGGCGTCGCAGGTGAATTCGTGCGAGTCGCCGACCAGGCGGATCGGTTTTTCGTTCAGGTGGGTCGTGTGGATGTGGTCGAACACGATCTCGGTGTTGAAACGCTCGGCGTGCTGCAGCAGGCGCTGCATCAGTTCAGGGCCTTGCACGCCCAGCGGATCGCCCGGCCAGTTTTCCACATCGGTCGTCGTCATCAATTGACCGCCTTGTTCGACACCGGTGACCAGCATCGGTTGCAGATTGGCGCGCGCGGCGTAGACGGCGGCGCTGTAGCCGGCAGGACCGGAACCGAGGATCAGGACTTTGGCGTGTTTCTTAGTGGTCATGAGAGCAGAGGAATTGATGTGGAAAAATGGAAACTGGGGGCGGGACGCGCAGAATCAAGGCCGGCCGCATCCAGCAAAATCGTTGTCGTTTCGACGCCGAATACAACGCCGATTATAGACGATGATGCGCACAAGCATGAATGATGAGGCCGTCTTGGCAATATATGCCTTAGAATGGATGGATTCCGCAATCGCGAAGATGAATGCACCACGCAGCATGAGCAAGAAGAGTTCCGCCCCTCCCTCGAATGTCCCCCGCAACACGGCCGGCCGCGCCCCGCTGCCGGGCAGGCTTGCGCGCCTGCTGCTGGAAGCGCGCTGGATCGCCCTGGCGGTCGCCTTCCTGTATTTCGTCCTGATCCTGCTGAGCTACAACAAGGCCGATCCGGGCTGGTCGCACGCGAACACCGTGCCGCAGATCGGCAATCTCGGCGGCAAGGCCGGCGCCTGGCTGGCCGATCTGCTGCTGTTCATCTTCGGCTTTTCCGCCTGGTGGTGGGGCGTGCTGTTCATGCGCGCCGTCTGGCGCGGCTACCGGCGCCTGAAAGACACCGACCCGGCCCCGCGCGAACCCGAGCACCAGGACGAATTCATCATCCGCTGGATCGGCTTCGGCCTGATGTTCGCCGGCAGCGTCGGCCTCGAATACCTGCGCATGTGGTCGTGGGACGTCGATTTGCCGCGCGCCCCGGGCGGCGTGCTCGGTCAATTGCTGGGCCATGCCTCGCAGGTCGCCTTCGGCTTCACCGGCGCGACCCTGCTCCTGCTGCTGCTGTTCGGCCTGGGCTTTTCGCTGTTCTTCCAGGTGTCGTGGCTGGCCGTGGCCGAACGCATCGGCGAAACGGTCGAGGGTGCGGTGGGCTGGTTCCGCCTGCGCGTGGAAGACCGCGAGGACCGCCGCCAGGGCGAAGCCGCGGCCGTCAAGCGCGACGAAGCGGTGGTGACCGAACGGGCAAAGCATGTCGAGAAGCATCCGGCGCCAAGCGTACGCGCCGAGCCGCAGCTCGAGCTGAGCAAGGCGCCCGCGACCGCGCGTCCCGCGCTGAAGGAACCGCGCCTGGAACCGGACGACGAGGTGCCGGCCTACATCGACCTGGACGAGGACTTCTCCAGCGATGCGCCGCCTGCCAAGGCGCCGCGCAATTCAGCTTCGATTTCGGCCCCGGTTTCGGCCCCGGCCGGCGCCGAGCCGAGCCTGCCGCCGATCAAGATCGAGCCGCAGATGATCTCGGTGCCGAAAGGCGAGCGCGCCGTCAAGGAGCAGCAGACCCCGCTGTTCCGCGACTTGCCGGGCGACTCGACCCTGCCGCCGCTGGCCCTGCTGGACGAACCGCCGCCGGCTCAGGAAACCGTGGCCGTCGATACCCTGGAATTAACGAGCCGCCTGATCGAGAAGAAACTGTCGGACTTCGGCGTCGAAGCCGCAGTCGTGGCCGCCTATCCGGGTCCGGTCGTCACGCGCTACGAAATCGAGCCGGCCACCGGCGTCAAGGGCAGCCAGATCGTCAACCTGGCGCGCGACCTGGCGCGTTCGCTGTCGCTGACCTCGATCCGCGTGGTCGAGACCATCCCCGGCAAGAACTACATGGCGCTGGAGTTGCCGAATCCGAAGCGTCAGATCGTGCGCCTGACGGAAATCGTCGGCTCCAAGGTTTACAACGACTCGGCCTCGAACCTGACGGTGGCCTTGGGCAAGGATATCGCCGGTAAACCGGTGGTGGCGGATCTGGCCAAGATGCCGCACCTGCTGGTAGCCGGTACCACCGGTTCCGGTAAATCGGTCGGCATCAACGCCACCATCCTGTCGCTGCTGTACAAATCCGACCCGGCCGATGTACGCCTGATCCTGATCGACCCGAAGATGCTGGAAATGTCGGTCTACGAGGGCATTCCGCACCTGCTGGCGCCGGTGGTGACCGACATGCGCCAGGCCGGCCACGCCCTGAACTGGGCCGTGAACGAAATGGAGCGCCGCTACAAGTTGATGAGCAAGCTCGGTGTGCGTAACCTGGCCGGCTACAACGCCAAGATCCTGGAAGCGGCCAAGCGCGAGGAGCACATTCCGAACCCGTTCTCGATCATGCCCGACAATCCCGAGCCGCTGGAAAAGCTGCCGACGATCGTCATCATCATCGACGAACTGGCCGACCTGATGATGGTGGTCGGCAAGAAGGTGGAAGAACTGATCGCGCGTATCGCCCAGAAGGCGCGTGCGGCGGGGATCCACCTGATCCTGGCTACCCAGCGTCCGTCGGTCGACGTCATTACCGGCCTGATCAAGGCGAACATCCCGACCCGCATCGCGTTCCAGGTGAGTTCGAAGATCGACTCGCGCACGATTCTGGACCAGATGGGTGCCGAAACCCTGCTCGGCATGGGCGACATGCTGTACATGCCGCCGGGCACCGGCCTGCCGGTACGCGTACACGGCGCCTTTGTCTCGGACGACGAAGTGCATCGAGTTGTAAAACATCTTCAATCGATGGGCGAGCCGAATTACATTGAAGGCATCCTGGAAGGCGGCACGCTGGAAGAGGGTGGCGCCGGCGGCGATGCCACAGCCGGCGAAGGCGGCGGCGAGTCCGACGCCATGTACGACCAGGCGGTGCAAGTGGTGCTGAAGAACCGCCGCGCCTCGATCTCGCTGGTCCAGCGCCACCTGCGCATCGGCTACAACCGCGCCGCGCGCCTGCTCGAGCAGATGGAGCAGAGCGGCGTGGTCTCGCCGATGCAGTCGAACGGCAACCGCGACATCCTCGTGCCCGCCACCAGCGCCGAGTAATCCGGGTAGTACTTGACCCATCTTGCCCGGGCGGCATGCATACCGCCCTTGTAGGGTGGGCTCTCGAGCCCACGCGGTTGTACTCCTGCACACCCCAACGCAAAAAAGGATCACGATGAAGAACAACATGAAGACGACTATCGCCACCCTGATCGCCAGCGCAACCCTGGCCCTGTGCGCCGCCGGCACTGCCCACGCCGCCGCCCTCGACCAGTTCAAATCCTTCGTCTCGGGCACCAAATCCGCCAAAGGCGAATTCACCCAGCAACAGCAACGCAAATCCACCAACGGCAAGGCCACCCCCGCCTCCAGCGGCAGCTTTGTCTTCGCCCGCCCCGGCAAGTTCATCTGGAACTACCAGAAACCCTACGAACAACTGCTGCAGGCCGACGGCGACCAGCTCTACATCTACGACAAGGACCTGAACCAGGTCACGGTCAAGAAGCTCGGCAACGCGCTCGGCTCGTCGCCGGCCGCCATCCTGTTCGGCAGCAACGACCTGGAAAAGAACTTCACCCTGTCCGAAGCCGGTACCCGCGACGGCCTGGAATGGCTGAACGCCGTGCCGAAGGCACGCGACACCACCTTCGAGCAGATCAGCATCGGCCTGCGCGACGGCATTCCGCAGGCGATGGAGCTGAAGGACACCTTCGGCCAGACCTCGGTGCTGAAGTTCACCAACTTCCAGCGCAACCCGTCGCTGGGCGCCCAGCAGTTCAAGTTCGAGATCCCGAAGGGCGCGGACGTCATTAACAACTGACGCGCCTGGCGGAAGCCTACGATCCAAAGCCGCTCCTGACCGGGCGGCTTTTTTCATGGATGGGCCAGGCTTGCATCAAGCGTGCGTGGGCGCCCGGCAAGCGTGCACTTCGCGGCGTGTGCAGGCATCGGCTACACTAGCTGCATGCACAACCATTCGCACTATTTCGTCGTTCCGGCACCCGTTCGGGGAGCGTCGCATGGATGACCTGTTCAAGCACGAACCTGCCGCCCCGCTTGCCGAAGCCCTGCGTCCGCGCACCATCGATGAGGTGATCGGCCAGAGCCACCTGCTCGGCCCCGGCAAGCCGCTGAACCTGGTGTTCAAGTCCGGCAAGCCGCACTCGATGATCCTCTGGGGCCCGCCCGGCGTAGGAAAGACCACGCTGGCGCGCCTGACGGCCTATGCGTTCGACTGCGAATTCATCGCCCTGTCGGCCGTGCTGTCCGGCGTGAAGGACATCCGCGCCGCCGTCGAGCAGGCCGAGCAGTACCTGGCACGCGGCAAGCACACGATTTTGTTCATCGACGAGATCCACCGCTTCAACAAGTCGCAGCAGGATGCTTTATTGCCCTTCGTCGAATCCGGGCTCGTCACGCTGATCGGCGCCACCACCGAGAATCCTTCGTTCGAGGTGAATTCGGCGCTGCTGTCGCGCTCGCAGGTGTATGTGCTGAAGGCCCTGAACGACGACGAGATGCGCCAGCTCCTGAAGCGTGCGCAGGAGAGGGTGCTGAAGCACCTGAACTTCGACGAGGTCGCCGTCAACACCCTGGTCGGCTATGCCGACGGCGATGCGCGCCGCTTCCTGAATTTGCTGGAGCAGACCAAGACCTCGGCGGAGACCTCGGGCATCACCACCATCACCGGCGAGTTCGTCGACAATGCGCTGACCCTGAATTCGCGCCGCTTCGACAAGGGCGGCGACAATTTCTACGACCAGATCTCGGCCCTGCACAAGTCGGTGCGCGGCTCGCATCCGGATGCGGCCCTGTATTGGCTGTGCCGCATGCTCGACGGCGGCGCCGATGCCAAGTACCTGTCGCGCCGCATCGTGCGCATGGCCTGGGAAGACATCGGCCTGGCCGACCCGCGCGCACTGCAGATCGCAAACGACGCCGCCACCACCTACGAGCGGCTCGGCTCGCCCGAGGGCGAACTGGCGCTGGGGCAGGCCGTCATCTACCTGGCGATCGCGGCGAAGAGCAACGCCGGCTACAACGCCTTCAATGCGGCGATGGCCTTTGTGCGCAAGGACAAGTCGCGCGAGGTGCCGGTGCACCTGCGCAATGCGCCAACCAAGCTCATGAAGGAGCTCGGCTACGGCCACGAATACCGCTACGCGCACGACGAACCGAACGCGTATGCGGCCGGCGAAACCTATTTGCCCGACGGCATGCCGGAACCGCGCTGGTACCAGCCGGTGCCGCGTGGGATCGAGGCCAAGGTGGCCGACAAGCTGGCCTTCCTGCGCCAGCTCGACGCCGATGCCCAGGGCGAAGAAAGCTGAAGCGAACTGCCCCGGGGCAGCGCATCCGTTGCGTGTGTAAATCACGCTTTGGAAACGCTGCCCCCTTGGTACAATTGCGTTTTCGACATACGCCTCGCAGAAGCCGACAATGATAGATATCCAACTCCTCCGCAAAGACATCGACAACGTCGCCACCCGACTGGCGACCCGCAAGTTCCAGCTCGACGTGAATGCCTTCAACGCCCTGGAAGCCGAACGCAAGGCCATCCAGATCCGCACCGAAGAGCTGCAGGGCAAGCGCAACTCGCTGTCCAAGCAGATCGGCATGCTCAAGGGCAAAGGCGAAGACACGAGCGCCGTGATGGCGGAAGTGGCCGGCCTGGGCGACGAGCTGAAGGCCAACGAGGTGTCGCTGGCTGACGTTCAGCGCAAGATGGCCGAGTTCATGGAAGCCATCCCGAACCTGCCGCACGAATCGGTCCCGGCTGGCCAGGACGAAACCGGCAACGTGGAGGTACGCAAGTTCGGCACGCCGCCGGCTTTTGCGTTCGAAGTGAAGGACCACGTCGACATCGGCGAAAAACTGGGTCTGGACTTCGACACCGCGACCAAACTGACCGGCTCGCGCTTCTCGGTGATGAAAGGCGGCATCGCGCGCCTGCACCGCGCGCTGGCCCAGTTCATGCTGGATACCCACACCGACAAGCACGGCTACACCGAGTGCTACACCCCTTACATGGTCAACGCCGATTCGCTGCGCGGCACCGGCCAACTGCCGAAGTTCGAGGAAGACCTGTTCTCGGTGAAGAAGGGCGGCGCGGAAGGCGAGGGCGAGACCTTCTACCTGATCCCGACCTCGGAAGTGTCGCTGACCAACATCGTGCGCGACGAGATCGTGCCGCTCGACGCGCTGCCGATCCGCATGACCGCCCACACCCCGTGCTTCCGCTCGGAAGCGGGCAGCTACGGCCGCGACACGCGCGGCATGATCCGCCAGCACCAGTTCGATAAAGTCGAATTGGTGCAAGTTGTCCATCCGGAACAGTCGTACGCGGCGCTGGAAGAGATGGTCGGCCAGGCCGAGTTCATCCTGCAGTCGCTGGGCCTGCCTTACCGCGTGATGTCGCTGTGCACCGGCGACATGGGCTTCGGCGCCGCCAAGACCTACGACCTCGAAGTCTGGCTGCCGGCGCAGAACACCTACCGCGAGATTTCCTCGCTGTCGAACACGGAAAGCTTCCAAGCCCGCCGCATGGGCGCGCGTTTCCGCAATGCCCAGAACAAGCCGGAGCTGCTGCACACGCTGAATGGTTCGGGCCTGGCGGTCGGCCGTACGCTCGTTGCCGTGCTGGAGAACTTCCAGCAGGCCTACGGGCGCATTCTGGTGCCCGAGGTGCTGAAGCCGTACATGGGCGGCATCGAAGTTAT
>DAMABW010000113.1:0-11379 GCA_031999925.1 Massilia sp.
CAAACGTGACGTCGTACTGCTCCTTGCCTTCGGCAAACGGGTGCCCCAGGTCCTTCAGCATCTGGATGCAGCTCGGGCGGATGTCGATTTCCTGGGCCGAGCAGCCGACCACGCGCATCAGGTCGTGGGCCTGTTTCAGGGTGCGCCCGCTGGTGGCGAAGCCCGGCATGGTATAGGCCAGGATATTCGTGCGCGGCAGGCCGAGGCGGTCCATGGCCGCGGCGCAGACCAGCAGCGCATGCGTGGAGTCCAGGCCGCCCGAGACGCCAATTACCACCTTCTGGATGCCGCTCGAGGACAGGCGCTGGATCAGGGCCTGCACCTGGATGTTGTAGACCTCGGTGCAGCGCTCGTCGCGCAAGGCGCGGTCGGCCGGCACGTAAGGGAAACGCTCGATCTCGCGGTTCAGGGGCAGCGTGCGTTCCAGCGGCAGCGCCAATTCGAAGCGCTGCACGCGGAACTTCGCCACCTCGTCCCCATGGCGCGCCGCCGACTGGGCAAAGGTGGTGGCGCGCATGCGCTCCTGCGACAGGCGCTCCAGGTCGACGTCCGCGAAGATAATGTGCGACTCGTCGAGGAAGCGCTTCGATTCGGCCAGCAATTCTCCTTTTTCGTAGATCAGCGACTGGCCATCCCAGGCCATGTCGGTGGTCGACTCGCCGCGCCCCGCCGAAGTGTACAGGTAGGCCGCCATGCAGCGCGCCGACTGCTGGCTCACCAGCTGATGGCGGTAGGTGCTCTTGCCAACCAAAACGTTCGAGGCCGACAGATTCACCAGCACGGTGGCGCCGGCCATCGCCGCGAACGAAGACGGCGGCACCGGCACCCAGACGTCTTCGCAAATCTCGACGTGGAAGCGCAGCAGCGGCAGGTTCTCGACCTCGAACACCTGGTTCGCGCCGAAAGGAATCATCTCGCCGAACAGTTCGACGCAATCGACGTTCGCGCTGTCGGCGTTCGAGAACTGGCGCGATTCGTAGAATTCGCCGTAGTTCGGCAGGAAGCTTTTCGGCACCAGGCCGAGCACGCGGCCGTTCGCGACCACCGCCGCACAATTGAACAGCTGGTGATTGACCCGTAGTGGCAGCCCCACTACCATCGCCAGAGGCAGCGAGGTCGAGGCCTCGACCACGGCGGCCAGGGCCGCTTCGCAGGCATCGAGCAGCGCACGCTGGTGGAACAAGTCTTCGCAGCTGTAGGCCGACAGGCCCAGCTCGGGGAAAGCGACCAGGGCCGCGCCTTCGTCGGCCGCCTGGCGCGCCAGCGCAATGGTCTGCTCGACGTTGTAGGCCGGGTCGGCGATGCGGCAACGCGGAATGGCAACCGCCACGCGGGCGAACTGGTGCGAGTAGAGGTTATAGAATGGCTTGTTCATCTCGTAGTCTTTCGCATGGCAAGTCATCTTTCTCATCGTATCGAAGCAATCTGGACGTCATCTTGAACGCCACTTTTAATTATCGCACGCATATTGTTTCATCCTTGTCCGAAATAGGCCAGGCCACCTGGGATGGCTTGCTGGCCCTGCAGGGCGAAGCCAATCCCTTCCTGTCCTATGCCTTCCTGCACGCGCTGCACGAATCCGGCAGCGCCTGTCCGGAGACCGGCTGGCAGCCGCAGTACATCGCGCTCTACGACGACAGCGACGCGCTGGCCGCCGCCCTGCCCCTGTACGTGAAAGGCCACTCCTACGGCGAATACGTGTTCGACTGGGCCTGGGCCGATGCCTACCAGCGCCACGGCCTGGAGTACTACCCGAAGCTGTTGTGCGCGGTGCCGTTCACGCCGGTGGCCGGCCCGCGCCTGCTGGCGCGCGACATCGAGGCCCGCGCCGCCCTGATCGAGGTGCTGCGCGCCACCCAGCAAGCCACCGAGGTCTCGTCGACCCACATCCTGTTCCCGCCCGAGGAGCACGCGCGCCAGCTGGCTGATGCCGGCTTCCTGCTGCGCAGCGGCGTGCAGTTCCACTGGTTGAACCCGGGCTATGCCGACTTCGACGCTTTTTTGGCGACGCTGGAGCAAAAGAAGCGCAAGAACATCCGCGCCGAGCGGCGCAAGGTAAAGGAAGCCGGGGTCACGCTGCGCCGGGTGCGCGGCGCCGACATCACGGATGACGAATGGCGCTTCTTCAACCGCTGCTACCGCCACACCTATGCGGCGCATTATTCGACGCCCTACCTGAACCTGGATTTCTTCCGCCGCATCGGGGCCTCCATGCCGGAACATATCCTGCTGGTGATCGCCGAGCGCGAAGGCCGGCCGATCGCGGCCTCGCTCGTGATCCACACCGCCGACACCCTGTACGGGCGCTATTGGGGCGAGATCGAGCACGTGCCCTGCCTGCACTTCGAGGCGGCGTATTACCAGCCGCTCGAATTCTGCATCGAGCAAGGCATCAAGGTCTTCGAAGGCGGGGCCCAGGGCGAGCACAAGATGGCGCGCGGCTTCCTGCCGACCCGCACCTTCTCGGCGCACTGGCTGGCCCATCCTTCGTTTGCGGATGCGATCGAGCGCTTCCTGGAGCGCGAGGCGGGCGGGATCGACGACTACATGGACGAACTGAACGAGCGCAATCCCTTCCGCAACGGACCTGGCTGATGCCGGGTCAGGCGGTGGCGGCCCCTATGCGGGCTTCGCGCCGCGCGCCGGCCAGCAGCACGAAGGCGAACACGATCTCGATCAGCGCGCCGGCCGCCGCGCCCAGCACCGGCGGCGCGCCCAGGCTTGCCAGACCATAGCCGGCCAGTCCGAGCACGGCGCCAAGCACCCAGTAGGTGCGGTTGCCGTAGAGCGTATGGAAACAGAGGTAGCGGCCGCCGATCACGAGCAGCATCGCGGGGAAGAACAGTTCGATGCGCCAGAGTGCGATGCCGTAGGCCAGCGGCAGCATGGCGATCATCCAGAACGTGGTGGCCATCGCCAGCGCGCCGAGCGGATTGCCGGGAGTGTGACGGCCCGGGGCGCCGAGCAGGCGCGTGCAGAGTACCGCGATCGGATGGATGAACATGCCGCCGACGAACAGCGCCCACATGGCGCGCTGCGGCGACAGCCAGGCCGCGACACAGGCGGACACCGCCCAGACCGAACCGGAGACCAGCACGCCCGGGGCGCCGCCCAGGTAGCCGCTGCGCATATCGCGCTGGTGGGTATCGAGTGAGGCGAGATCGGACCGGACAGGGTGCATGGCGTTCTCCGCTTGGATGGCATCTCATCCTGCCACGATCAGACCGCCGTGACAATCATCGTGTCCGGCACAGCGGCGGGTAGTTGCAACTCAGACGAACAGCGAAGGCTGGCTGTCGGCGTAATCGCGCAGCAGGTTCCAGACCACTTTTACGCGCCGCAGCCGATACAGGTCGGTCGGCGCGGCCAGCCAGAACGAGCGCTCGGCAAAGAAGCCCGGCAGCACCTGCACCAGCTTGCCGTCGTCGGGCACCGCATACGGCGGCGCCATCATCAGGCCCATGCCGAGCGAGGCCGCCTCGATCTGCGCCGTCATGCCCGAGCAGCACAGGCGCCGCCGTGGCGTGAACCCGAGTTCGCCCATGTACGAGAGCTCGCGACTGGCCAGGCGGTCCTGCACGTAGTCGACGAAATAATGCTGGGCCAGGTCGGATTGCTGGCGGATCGGCGGATGCTTGTCGAGGTAATCCGGCGACGCGTACAGGTAGAAGCGGAACGAGGCCAGGCGCGTCACCATGTAGCGCCCGGTGGTCGGCGGGTCGAGCATCACGCCGAGGTCGGCCTCGCGATTCGCGAGGTTGGCAAAGCTGGGCAGCGCCAGCAGGTCGATCGACAGGTCCGGGTTCGTTTCCAGCAGCCCAGCCAGTAGCGGCGCCACCACCTTCACGCCGAAGACTTCCGGCACCCCGAGCCGCACCACGCCGTGGGCCGCCACTTCGGCGCCGCCGAGCTGCTCGGCCGCCGCCAGGGCCGCGCCTTCCATCGCTTCGGCATGCGGCAGCAGCGCATGGCCCATCTCGGTGAGTTCGTAACCTTCGCGCGAACGGTCGAACAGGGTCGAGCCGAGTTCCTTTTCCAGGCGGTCGATGCGGCGCGCCACCGTGGTGTGCTCGACATCCAGCCGCCGCGACGCGCCCGACAGCGTACCGGCACGCGCCAGTTCGAGGAAGAAACGCAGGTCGGTCCACTCAGGCAGGCTATTCATCGGCGCACTTGTTTAATGTCAAGATGGTTCATTGTGCACCAGTGCACATTCCTCCTGCAATCAATTCCCTCAAACCGCTGCCGCGGCACGAAAATTGTGCACTTGCAGCATTTTCCCTGGCCACTATGCACTGCCGCGTATGCACCGCGGCAGTGCACGGCCTTGTGCAAATTCGCACACAGGGTGGGCGGATTGTTATCTTTTCAGCCAGTTCCAGCCGAGGCACACTGCTCGACGTGCGTGAAGGTGCAGATCAGCGAACGCGCGCCGCCATTCCAAAAACAGGAGACAACGATGCATCTGACTAACAAAAAAATGAAATTGCTCAACCGTTCCGCCATGTCCACCGCCGTCCTGCTGGCGCTCTACGGCGGCACGTTCGGGATGGCGCAAGCCCAGGAAGCACAGGCCGGCGCCGAATCCGGCACCGCGGCCTCGACCGAAAACAACATCAGCAAGGTCATCGTCACCGCGCGCCGCCGTGCCGAGCTGATCCAGGACGTGCCCGGCGCCGTCACCGCCCTCTCGGCCGCCGAACTCGAAAAGCAGGCGATCCCCGACATCACCGCCCTCACCGAAAAAGTACCGAACACCACGCTGAAAGCGTCGCGTGGCACGAATACAACACTGACCGCCTACATCCGCGGCATCGGCCAGCAAGACCCGGTGGCGGGCTACGAACAAGGCGTCGGCATCTATCTCGACGACGTCTACCTGGCGCGTCCGCAGGGCGCCCTGACCGACATCTACGACCTCGAACGCATCGAGGTGCTGCGCGGCCCGCAGGGCACGCTCTACGGCCGCAACACCATCGGCGGCGCGGTCAAGTACGTGACCCGCAAGCTGGCCTCGAAGCCCACGGCCGACATCAAGGCCACGGTTGGCAACTATGGCCAGAAGGACCTGGTCGTCAAGGGCAGCACCCCGGTCTCGGACATCCTGCGCCTCGGCGCCACAGTCGGCACCTTCAACCGCGACGGCTTCGGCCGCAACGTGGTCAATGGCCGCGAAAACTACGACAAGGACGTGCTGGCCGGCCGCTTCAGCGCCGAACTGACGCCGACCACCGACTTCTTCGTGCGCTTCACCGCCGACAAGACGGTCGACAAATCCGAACCGAAACAGGGTTATCGCCTCACCCCCGGCCCGGCCCCGGCCAACCTCGCGCCCCTGGGCGACGAATACGACACCCGCGCCAACCTGTACACGGTCAACGGCCACCAGCAGAAGGTGACCACCGAAGGCGCCTCGCTGCTGCTCGAATACACGATCGACCCGACCCTGTCGGTGAAATCGATCACCGCCCACCGCAAATCCAAGTCCTACGCCCCGATCGACTTCGACTCGCTGGAAGCGCCGCTGTGGGAGGCGCCATCGATCTACAGCGACCGCCAGACCAGCCAGGAATTCCAGCTGACCTATACCGGCTCGCGCTGGCAGGGCGTGGCCGGCGTGTTCTACACGAAGACGAATGCCTTCAACGAATTCGACGTGCTGTACAACGCGGCCGGCGGCCTGTCGCTGCTCACGCGCGACGACATCGACACCGAAACCTGGGCCGTCTTCGCCGACGCCAGCTACAGCCTGACCGACACCTTCAACATCACCCTGGGCGGACGCTACACCAGCGACGAGCGCAGTGCCGCCGTCTTCAAGGCCACCTACCTCGGCCTGGCCGGCTCGCCCAACCTGGGCAACCCGGCCGCCATCATCTTCGGCGCACCGAACACCAACCTCGGCAAGGACCAACTGAACCGCACCGACAAGAAGTTCACGCCGAAGATCGGCTTCGGCTGGAAGCTGGCGCCGGAACACAACCTGTACAGCACCTTCTCGAAGGGCTTCAAGGGCGGCATGTTCGATCCGCGCATGGACCTGGTCGCATCCGGCGGACCGAACACCCCGGCCTCGCTGGTCAAGCGCGAGGGCGTGGCGCCGGAAGAAGTCAGCACCACCGAACTGGGCCTGAAATCGGCGATGGACGGCGGCCGCCTGCAAACCAATGCGGCGGTGTTCTACACCGACTACAAGAACGTCCAGATCCCGGGCTCGATTCCGACCTTCGCCGCCGACGGCAGCGTGAACGGCTTCGCCGGCACCCTCACCAACGCCGGCAAGGCCAAGATCAAGGGCCTGGAACTGGAAGCGATCGCCTACCTCACCAACCAGCTGAGCGTGAACGCGATGTACAGCTACATCGACGCCGAGTACAAGGAGTGGCTGGTCGCGAACGGCGCCGGCCTGGCCAACATCGCGCCGAGCACCGAGTTCCAGAACACGCCGCGCAACGCCGCCAACGTCGGCGTCAGCTACGAATGGCCCTTCGCCGTGGCCGGCCGCAACGGCTCCCTGAGCCTGACCAACAACGTCTCGTACAAGAGCAAGGTGTACCAGACCGAGATCGCACGCGCCACCGGCGTCGCCGCCCTGGATGCGACCGTTCCCGGCAACCTGGCACTGGCCCAGAACGGTTTCGCGCTCTGGGACGCCAGCCTGGTCTGGACCAGCGCCGACCGCAAGGTGCAGGTCGGCCTGCACGGCCGCAACCTGGCCGACAAGCGCTACAAGGTGGCAGGCTATAACTTCGCCGGCTTCTTCAACAGCGTGACCGCCTTCTACGGCGACCCGCGCACCGTGCGCGCCACCGTGAACGTGAAGTTCTGAGCGGCCGCCTGACGGTCGGAGGCAAGGGCGCCGGGAGGACGCCCTTTGCCAGCCTTAACCCCAACCATGACAGGCCACATGTCCACTTACACTGAAATCAGCTATACGAGCGGCGATGGCCTGCGCTTGTATGCGCGCGACTACGCCGCCAGTTCGGGGCCGGCGCGCCTGCCCGTGGTCTGCATCCACGGCCTGACCCGCAACTCGGCCGACTTCGACGAACTGGCGCCGGAAGTCGCGCGCATGGGCCGGCGCGTGATCGCACCCGACGTGCGCGGGCGCGGCCACTCGGCCTACGACCCCGAGCCCGCCAACTACAACCCGCTGGTGTATGCCGGTGACGTCGTCAAGCTGCTGCACGACCTCGGCATCGCGCGCGCCGTCTTCGTCGGCACCTCGATGGGCGGCCTGATCACCATGACCCTGGCCATGCGCCACCTCGACCTGATCGCCGGCGCGGTGCTGAACGACGTCGGCCCGGTGCTGTCGAAAAAAGGCCTGGCGCGCATCGCCGGCTATGCGGGGCGCTGCAACGTGCTGTCGACCTGGGACGAGGCGGCCCACTACCTGAAGGACATCAATGCCTGCGCCTTCCCCGCCAACCCGGATGCCGAATGGAGCAAGTGGGCGCAGCGCGCCTTTGCCGCCGACGATTCCGGGCAACTGGCCCTGCGTTACGACCCCAAAATTGCGTTAGCATTGCAAACAGGGCAACTGCGCCCCACCTCGCTGGCGGCGCGCATGGCTTTCCGGCGCCTGGCGCACCGGCGCCCCACCCTGCTGGTGCGCGGCGCCCTGTCCGACCTGGTCGAACCCGACCAGGCGGCCTGGATGCGGCGCGCCGCGCCGACCATGGCGTACGCCGAAGTACCGGATATCGGCCATGCGCCGATGCTGACCGAGCCGGCGGCGCTGGACGCGATCCGCCGCTTCCTGGACCAGCTTCCATAACAGAATCAGAAAGACAGGAGACAACATGAAGCACCTGATCAAACCCCTCGCCGTTTCCATCGTGGCCGCCTTTGCCGCCGGCGCCGTCCCCGCCGCGCTGGCCGCCGGCCCCGACCTGAAGATCGCCCTCATCGCCGGCAAGACCGGCGCCCTCGAGGCCTATGCCAAGGAAACCGAGACCGGCTTCATGATGGGCCTGGAATACCTCACCGGCGGCAAGATGGAGATCAACGGGCGCAAGCTGAAGGTCATCGTCAAGGACGACCAGAGCAAGCCCGACCTCGGCCGCACCCTGCTGGCCGAAGCCTATGGCGACGACAAGGCCGACATCGCCGTCGGCACCACCTCCTCGGGCTCGGCGCTGGCGATGCTGCCGGTGGCCAAGGAATACAAGAAGGTACTGATCATCGAGCCGGCTGTGGCCGACGCTATTACCGGCGACAAGTGGAACAAGTACATCTTCCGCACCGCGCGCAGCTCGATGCAGGATGCGCTGGCCGCCGCCAGCACCCTCAAGAATGGCAGCGTCGCCTTCCTGGCCCAGGACTACGCCTTCGGACGCGACGCCATCAAGGCGGGCAAGGAAGCCCTGGCCGCTACCGGCAGCAAGGCCAAGGTGGTGCACGAGGAATACGCGCCGATGACCACCACCGACTTCACCGCCTCGACCCAGCGCCTGTTCGACGCCCTGAAGGACAAGCCGCAGCCGCGCGTGCTGGGCATCGTCTGGGCCGGCCCGAACCCGATGAACAAGATCGCCGACATGAAGCCGGAACGCTTCGGTATCTCGTTGGCACCGGGCGGCAACATCCTGCCGGTCATGAAAACCTGGAAGAACTACGGCGGCACCGAGGGCACGGTGTATTACTACTACGCCTTCCCGAAGAACAAGATGAACGACTGGCTGGTGGCCGAACACCAGAAGCGCTTCAAGGCGCCGCCCGACATGTTCACGGCCGGCGGTTTCGCGGCGGCCAGCGCTGTGTTCACCGCCCTGTCGAAAGTCCCGAGCGGGAACAGCGAGCAGCTGGTGACGGCGATGGAAGGCATGTCCTTCGACACGCCGAAAGGCAAGATGAGCTTCCGCAAGGAAGACCACCAGGCGCTGCAATCGATGTACCACTTCCGCATCAAGAAGAATCAGGCCAACGAGTGGGACTTGCTGGAACTGGTGCGCGAGATCCCGGTCAACGAGATGCCGCTGCCGGTCAAGAACAAGCGCTGACATGGCGGCCGTGAACACGCAAGCACCCTCCCTGTCGACGCGCGACCTGACGATCCGCTTCGGCGGCCACGTCGCCGTCAACGCGGTGACGGCGGACTTTTATCCGGGCACGCTGACGGTGATCGTCGGCCCGAACGGGGCCGGCAAGACCACCTATTTCAACCTGGTCTCGGGCCAGTTGCCGGCTACCTCGGGCAGCGTGCTGCTGAACGGCGAGGATGTGACCAAGGCCGGCGCCGCGCGCCGCACGCGCCTGGGCATCGGTCGCGCCTTCCAGCTCACGAATCTGTTCCCCAACCTGACGGTGATGGAAAACGTGCGCCTGGCAGTGCAGAGCCGCGCGGGCCTGGGCATGAACATGTTCTCGGTGTGGTTCGGGCACAAGGAATTGATTGCCCGCGCCGAGCATTACCTGGAGCGCGTCGCCATGCTCGGCAAACGCGAGGCGCGCGTCGGCTCGCTGTCGCACGGCGACCAGCGCAAGCTGGAAGTGGCGATTTTATTGGCCCTCGAGCCCGACATCCTGATGTTCGACGAACCCACCGCCGGCATGAGCGTCGACGAAGTGCCGGTGGTGCTGGACCTGATCCAGTCCGTGAAGCGCGACAGCGCCAAGACGGTGCTGCTGGTCGAGCACAAGATGGACGTGGTACGCCAGTTGGCCGACCGCATCATCGTGCTGCACAACGGCACCCTGGTCGCGGACGGCGATCCGCATGAAGTGATGCAATCGAAGATCGTACAGGAAGCCTATCTTGGAACACCCGACACCGAACCCGCCGCGGCCCATGGCTGAGCCCTTATTGACGCTCGCGGGCGTCCACACCCACATCGGCCAGTACCACATCCTGCAAGGCGTGGACCTGGTGGTCCCGCGCGGCGGCCTGTCCGTTCTGCTTGGCCGTAACGGGGCCGGCAAGACCACCACCCTGCGTACCATCATGGGCCTGTGGAAGGCCAGCGCCGGCAGCATCCATTTCGACGGCCACGACATCACCAGGATGGCCACGCCCGACATCGCCCGCCTCGGCATCGCCTACGTCCCTGAAAGCATGGCCGTGTTCTCCGACCTCACCGTGCGCGAGAACTTGCACCTTGCCGCGCGGGGCGGACCGATGGACATGGCGCGCGTGGAGTGGATCTTCGGCTTCTTCCCGGCCTTGAAGAAGTTCTGGAACTACCCGGCCGGGAATCTTTCCGGCGGCCAGAAGCAGATGGTGGCGATCGCCCGCGCGATCGTCGAGCCGCGCAAGCTGCTGCTGGTGGACGAGCCGACCAAGGGCCTGGCCCCGAGCATCGTGCAAAGCCTGATCGCGGCCTTCCGCGAACTGAAGGAGCACGAGACCACCATCCTGCTGGTCGAGCAGAATTTCAATTTCGTGCGCTCGCTCGGCGACACCGTGAGCGTGATGGACGACGGCCGCGTGGCCCACGCCGGCACGATGGCGGCGCTGGCGAACGACGATGCGCTGCAGCAGCGCCTGCTCGGCCTGTCGCTGGCCGCACACCAATAGGATTCATACAATGCCTGCTACTCTTCCCCGCGCCGGTGCTGCATCAACCACGGCTCCGCCAGCGCAAGCGGCTGATACACCCTTGCCGAGCGCCCCGCGCGACATCGCACCGGTCTTGCTGGTGCCTGTGCTGGCCCTGCTGATGCTGCCGCTGGTCGGCAGCTTCCCCACCTGGATCACCCTGACCGTTGCCGGTCTCGCCATGGGCATGATGATCTTCATCATGGCCAGCGGCCTGACCCTGGTGTTCGGGCTGATGAACGTCCTGAACTTCGGCCATGGCGCCTTTGTCTCCGTCGGCGCGTTTGCCGCTACCCTGGTGCTGCTGCCGATGCGCGGCTGGCTCGAGATGGATTCATTGCTGGTCAACCTCGGCGTGCTGGCCCTGGCCGTGACGGTGGCGATGCTGGTCACTGCCCTGCTCGGCTGGGCCTTCGAGCGCGTGATCATCATGCCGGTGTATGGCCAGCATTTAAAACAGATCCTGATCACCATGGGCGGCATGATCGTGGCCGAGCAGCTGATCAACGTGATCTGGGGCGCCGAGACCATCCCGCTGCCGCTGCCGACCAGCCTGCGCGGCGCCATCTTCCTCGGCGACGCCGCCATCGAGAAATACCGGCTGGTAGCCGTGATCGTCGGCCTGGTCGTGTTCGCCGCCATGTTCCTGACCCTGAACCGCACCAAGATCGGCCTCCTGATCCGAGCCGGCGTGGAAAACGGCGAGATGGTCGAGAGCCTGGGCTACCGCATCCGCCGCCTGTTCGTCGGCGTATTCGCGGCCGGTTCGGCGCTGGCCGGCCTCGGCGGCGAGATGTGGGGCCTGTACAAGGAAACCATGTCGGCGGCGATGGGCGGCG
>DAMABW010000114.1:0-11303 GCA_031999925.1 Massilia sp.
GGCGGATGTGACGCCAGAGATGATGGTGGCGCTCGAGGAAACCTTCGGGCCGCTGGCGCCGCTGTTCCGTTTCCAGACCGAAGAGGAAGTGATTGCCATGGCCAACGACAGTGAGTTCGGGCTGGCGTCGTATTTCTATTCGCGCGATATCGGGCGGGTGTGGCGCGTGGCCGAGGCGATCGAAAGCGGGATGGTGGGGGTGAATACCGGGCTGATCTCGACGGAAGTGGCGCCGTTAGGCGGGGTCAAGCAGTCGGGGCTGGGACGCGAGGGGTCCGTGTACGGGATCGAGGATTACCTGGTGATCAAGTACATCTGCATGGGCGGGATGTGATGGAACGCGACCCGCTGCACGGTATGGTGGATGCGCCGCTGTTCATCGTGCCGCGGGTGATGGAGGGCTTGCGGGGGTATCGGCCGGGGCTGGAGGGCTTGGCGGCGGCGGAGTTCGAACGCTTGCGCGGGCGCTTGCTGGAAGGGATCGAGGGGCATCCGACCAGGTTCTGGGTGGTGAAGCAGGTGCAGAAGTCGCGGGACGTGGTGGAGGGTGAAGATGCCGAGACACGAAAGCGATTCGGCGCTGCGCTGAAGGAACTGCTCGCAATTATCGGTACAGATGGCTTTCCGTAGGGTGGGCACCCCGTGCCCACGCGGTTACGTGCTCATCACCTGGACACGTCCCGAGAAAGGTCGCTCGTAACCTCCCGCATATGGCGCAACCGCTGCGCGATGCTTACCAGAACGCATCGGTACGACCGCGTGGGCACAGGTGCCCACCCTACGCCCATGCACGGGCACGTAGTCGAAATCAGTCGACTGGAAAAGCGGATTACGCGTCCTTGTACTCGTAGTACTTGCGCGCATCGCCGCGCACTTTATCGGCCGGATACTTGGCGCGATTCAGCACCATCTTTT
This sequence comes from Massilia sp., assembly GCA_031999925.1. Taxonomy (GTDB): domain Bacteria; phylum Pseudomonadota; class Gammaproteobacteria; order Burkholderiales; family Burkholderiaceae_D; genus Telluria. Next base: position 916 of record DAMABW010000114.1, read on the forward strand.
CCTCCACCGCGGCCATCAGATCGACATCAAGCTTGTCCGCCAGCCGCACGAGATACACCAGCACATCGGCCATCTCGTGCCGTACTTCACGCAGCTTCGCTTCGCCCAGCTCCTCGACACGCCCGGTCTGCAGCCACTGGAAATGCTCCAGCAACTCGGCCGCTTCCACGCTCAACGCCGACGACAAATTCTTCGGCGTATGGAACTGGTCCCAGTCGCGCTCGTCCACGAACACGCGCACGAGCTCGCGCAACCGGGCCAGATCCCCTGGCATGCCGGGCTCGGGAGCAGAACTCACAGTTCCTCGCCGCGGTCGCGGTAGCCTTCCAGCACCACTTCCAGCTTCGGTGCGATTTCGGCGTAGCTGCTGACGGTGATGCCGAGGTCGCGCAGCAGGCCGTCGTGCACGCCGTAGACCCAGCTGTGGATGGTCAGCGGCTGGCCGCGTTCCCAGGCGTCGCGCACGACGGTGGTTTGCGCCACGTTGATCACCTGCTCGGCGACGTTCAGTTCGACCAGGCGGTTCACGGCCGACACGCCGCTGACGTTGCCCAGGTACTGGCCGTGCTTGTCGCGGACGTCGCGCACGTGGCCGAGCCAGTTGTCGGCCAAGCCGACACGGGTGTTGTTCAGTGCGGCGCCCACGCCCGAGCAGCCATAGTGGCCGCAGAGGATGATGTGCTTCACCTTCAGCACGTCGACCGCGAACTGCAGCACGGTCAGGGCGTTCAGGTCGGAATGCGAGATCACGTTGGCGATGTTACGGTGCACGAACAGTTCGCCCGGGGCCATGCCGAGCAGTTCGTTGGCGGGGACGCGGCTGTCGGAGCAGCCGATCCAGAGGTATTCGGGGGCTTGTTGCGAAGCCAGGTCCTTGAAGAAGCCCGGGTCTTGTTCGACCATCGAGGCCGCCCATTCGCGGTTGCGCTTGAACAGGTCTTCCGCCGTCAGGCCGGTGGGGGTTTTTGCCATGTGGTTCTCCTTGCTGCGGGCGGCGCGGGGCGCCTGCCCGTGTGGTGTTCGGTGAGATTTTCCGTATTGTAAGCGGAGTAGCGGCGGATGTGGATTCGCTGTCGCTGTCAGGGTGTTGGCGGTTCCCGTACGGTGGGCACGCTGTGCCCACGCGGAAGCGTGCGTGGTGATAGCGGATTTCCAGTCGAGCTAATCGCCTTTTGTTAGCCTTCCCGGATGATCATTTGGATGCGTTTCGATCATCGCATGGTACGGGTCGAACCCAGCCAACCATGCGCATCGTTCCGCGTGGGCACGGAGTGCCCACCGTACGGTATCCGACAGCCCGGCCTAAATGGCACGCCCTCTATTCGAAAAAAAAACCGCCGGTGACTCGCGTCGCCCGGCGGTTCATTTCAACTTCTTATTCGAAGAAGTCTTTTACTTTATCCATCCAGCCCTTGCTTTGCGGGCTATGCTTCGAGCCGCCTTCAACCGTCATGCGCTCGAACTCGCGCAGCAGGTCTTTCTGCTTCTCGGTCAGCTTCACTGGCGTCTCGACGATCACATGGCAGAACAGATCGCCGTGGTAACCCGAGCGCACGCCCTTGATGCCCTTGCCTTTCAGGCGGAAGGTCTTGCCGGTTTGCGTACCCTCAGGTACCGTGAACGACACCTTGCCCGACAAGGTCGGCACTTCGATCTCGCCGCCCAGCGCCGCCTTCGAGAACGAAATCGGCATCTCGCAGTGCAAATCGTCGCCTTCGCGCTGGAACACCGCGTGCGGCTTGATGTGGATTTCCACGTACAAATCGCCCGACGGACCGCCATTCGTGCCCGGCTCGCCGTTGCCGGTCGAGCGGATGCGCATGCCGTTGTCGATACCGGCCGGGATCTTCACTTCCAGCGTCTTGTTGCGCTTGATGCGGCCGGCGCCCGAGCACGATGGGCAGGGTTCCGGGATCATCTTGCCGCTGCCGTGGCACTTCGGGCAGGTTTGCTGGATGCTGAAGAAGCCCTGCTGCATGCGTACCTGGCCGTGGCCGTGGCAAGTCGTGCAGGTGACCGGCTGGGTGCCGGGCTTCGCGCCGCTGCCGTGGCAAGTGTCGCACTTGTCCCAGCTCGGCACGCGGATGGTGGTGTCGTAGCCGTTGGCCGCCTGCTCCAGCGTGATCTCGAGGTTGTAGCGCAGATCGGCGCCGCGATAGACCTGCGGGCCCGAGCTGCGGCCGCGTCCGCCGCCGCCAAAGATGTCGCCGAAGATGTCGCCCAGGTCGCCAAAACCGCCGCCACCGAAGCCGCCTCCGCCGCCGCCCATGTTCGGGTCGACGCCGGCATGACCGTAACGGTCGTAGGCCTCGCGCTTCTCCGGATTGGTCAGCATCTCGTAGGCTTCCTTGACCTCCTTGAACTTCTCTTCCGCTTCCTTGTTGTCCGGGTTGCGGTCAGGGTGGTACTTCATCGCCAGCTTGCGATACGACTTCTTGATCTCTTCTTCCGAAGCACCCTTTGCGACCCCAAGGATCTCGTAAAAATCACGCTTTGCCATTTGGCACCTTGCTGTTGTCTACTAATCGAAACTGTTTGAGCAAAAAAACCGAGCCGCGCACCCGGGGGCTACGTCGGCTCGGTTCCTTACGCGCTAGGGATTACTTCGCGTCTTTCACTTCCTTGAAGTCGGCATCGACCACGTCGTCGGCCTTGGCCGATGCGTCGGCGCCACCGGCCGCGCCGGCACCGCCTTCAGCACCGCCAGCCTGCTGCGCCTGCATGTCGGCGTACATCTTTTCGCCGAGCTTCTGGGCAGCGGTCGACAGGGCAGCCGTCTTGGCTTCGATGTCGGCCTTGTCGCCCGACTTGATCGAACCTTCCAGGTCGGTGATCGCCGCTTCGATCTTTTCCTTCTCGCCGGCTTCCAGCTTGTCGCCGTATTCGGTCAGCGACTTGCGGGTCGAGTGCACCAGCGCGTCGGCCTGGTTGCGCGACTCGGCCAGTTCCTTGACCTTCTTGTCTTCCTCGGCGTTCAGCTCGGCGTCCTTCACCATCTTCTGGATTTCGTCCTCGGTCAGGCCCGAGTTCGCCTTGATGGTGATCTTGTTTTCCTTGCCGGTGGCCTTGTCTTTCGCGCCGACGTGCAGGATGCCGTTGGCGTCGATGTCGAAGGTCACTTCGATCTGTGGCGTGCCGCGTGGTGCCGGCGGGATGCCTTCGAGGTTGAACTCGCCCAGGCCCTTGTTGCCCGCAGCGATTTCACGCTCGCCCTGGTAGACCTTGATGGTCACGGCCGGCTGGTTGTCGTCGGCGGTCGAGAACACCTGCGAGAACTTGGTCGGGATCGTGGTGTTCTTGTGGATCATCTTGGTCATCACGCCGCCCAGGGTTTCGATACCCAGCGACAGCGGGGTCACGTCCAGCAGCAGCAAGTCCTTGCGCTCGCCCGACAGGACCGAACCTTGAATAGCGGCGCCAACGGCGACGGCTTCGTCCGGGTTCACGTCACGGCGTGGCTCCTTGCCGAAGAACTCCTTGACCTTTTCCATGACCTTCGGCATACGGGTCATGCCGCCGACCAGGATGATGTCGTCGATGTCCGAGACCTTGACGCCGGCATCCTTGATGGCGATGCGGCATGGCTCGATGGTCTTCGAGATCAGTTCCTCGACCAGCGACTCCAGCTTGGCGCGGGTGATCTTCAGGTTCAGGTGGACCGGCGCGCCGTTCGCCATGGCGATGTACGGCTCGTTGATCTCGGTCTGCGCCGACGACGACAGCTCGATCTTCGCGCGCTCGGCCGATGCCTTGATGCGCTGCAGGGCGATCGGGTCTTTCGACAGATCCAGGCCGTTGATCTTCTTGAACTCGTCGATGATGTAGTCGATCACGCGCTGGTCGAAGTCTTCGCCGCCCAGGAAGGTGTCGCCGTTGGTCGACAGCACTTCGAACTGCTTCTCGCCGTCCACGTCCGCGATCTCGATGATCGACACGTCGAAGGTGCCGCCGCCGAGGTCATACACGGCGATCTTGCGGTCACCCTTGTCGGTCTTGTCCAGGCCGAATGCCAGTGCGGCTGCGGTCGGCTCGTTGATGATGCGCTTGACGTCCAGGCCAGCGATGCGGCCGGCGTCCTTGGTTGCCTGGCGCTGCGAGTCGTTGAAGTAGGCCGGCACCGTGATGACGGCTTCGGTGACTTCTTCGCCGAGGTAGTCTTCGGCGGTCTTCTTCATCTTGCGCAGGACTTCAGCCGAGATTTGCGGCGGAGCCAGTTTCTTGTCGCGCACGCCGACCCAGGCGTCGCCATTGTCGGCCTTGCTGATCTGGTAAGGCATCAGCGAGATGTCCTTCTGGACTTCTTTCTCGTCGAATTTACGGCCGATCAGGCGCTTCACCGCGAACAGGGTGTTCTTCGGGTTGGTGACAGCCTGGCGCTTGGCAGGTGCGCCGACGAGGATCTCGCCGTCTTCCTGGTAAGCGATGATCGACGGCGTGGTGCGCGCGCCTTCGGCGTTCTCGATCACCTTCGGCTGGCCGTTTTCCATGATCGCGACGCAGGAGTTGGTGGTCCCCAGGTCGATACCGATAATTTTGCCCATGATTTATTTTCCTTTGAATGCTGAAATGTTCGAATGATCCGGATATTGGGAAATACCTGACTGCTTTCAAGGCCTCTTGCCAGGCAGCACCTTACTTTTTCTTCTTACTTCGCTTGTGCTGCAGTAACAATGGCCGGGCGCAGCAGGCGATCGGCAATCATGTAACCCTTTTGCAGGACGCTGACGACCGTGTTCGCTTCCTGGTCAGCAGGCACCACGGCGACGGCCTGGTGCTTGTTCGGGTCGAGCTTCTCGCCCTGCGCCGGCATCACTTCCACCAGGCGGTTCTTCTCGAAAGCGGCGGTCAGCTGCTTGAGGGTCATTTCCACGCCTTCGCGCATGGCTTCGACGGTTTGCGTTTCGACCTTCAGGGCCATTTCCAGGCTGTCGCGCACCGGCACCATGGCCTCGGCGAAGCTTTCAATGGCGAACTTGTGGGCCTTGCTGACATCTTCCTGGGCGCGGCGGCGGATATTTTCGCCGTCGGCCTTGGCGCGCATGAATGCATCGTGCATTTCAGCCAGCTTGGCTTCGGTCGCGCTCAACTGCTCTTCGAGGGTCGGTTCGCCTTTTGCTGCGGTGGTGTCCGCGGCGGGTGCGGCCTCGGCCTCCGGCTGGATATTCACCTCTGGGGTTTCTTGGTCATGCATCGAAAAAACTCCTGAAATCAAGGACTTGGCTGAATGGTTGGACAAGTGCTTCTTGTCGTACAGCGCCGCATATGGGGCGATCTCCTACATTTTCAAGGGATATTGCGACTCTGTTAGCAGAAAGACTGACAACATTTGTTACAACAGTTACCGATGAGGTGATTCTTTCCCTCGCTCAAGGTTCTAACATGTTCTTGCACGCCTGATGCCGGGCGTTACCAGAACAAGAACCGAGCGTGGGAGAGCAGCATGAGATTGCACTTGATTAGCAGCGCCGTCGTGGTCTACACCGCCCTTGCAACGGCGTGCATTTGCTACGCCGGGGTGTAAACCACGCCACAAAACGTGCCATTTTAGCAGGTTGGGATCGGAGGAGCCCCGTCGTGGGGTTTGTGGCCGAGCCGACGGGCGGTGGGTTCTCGAACCCACCATCCATATTACGCGCCGAGACGCAACGAGTGCTCGCGCGCCATCTCCGCATCGCGCCGCTCGGCCTCGCGCTGCGACGGACTCATCATGGTCGGCCAGCCGATCAAGTGCTGCTCGGCGATCTCGGCCATGCCGACGATCCAGGTCGGCGCTTCGTTCAGGCAGGGGATGTAATGGAATTCCTTGCCGCCGGCGGTTTCGAAGTCGTGCTTCACTTCCATCGAGATTTCTTCCAGCGTCTCCAGGCAGTCGCTGGTAAAGCCAGGACAGATGACGTCGACACGCTCGACACCCTGGCGCGCCAGTTCGGCAACCGTCGGCGCGGTGTAGGGCTGCAGCCACTCGGCCTTGCCGAAACGCGACTGGAAGGTCACGACATACTCGTCCGGCGCCAGGCGCAGGCGTGCGGCCAGCAGGCGCGCGGTCTTCTGGCACTCGCAGTAGTACGGGTCGCCCAGTTCCAGGGTGCGCTTCGGCACGCCGTGGAAACTCATTACCAGCTTCTGGCCGCGGCCGTGCGCGTCCCAGTAGGCCTGCACGGTGTCGTACAGGGCGTCGATATAGCCGTCATGGTCGTGGTAATGCTTTACCAGGCGCAGCTCGGGGATATTCCGCACATTCTTATAGTGGGCGAACACCGCGTCCCAGATCGAGGCGGTCGTGGTGCCGGAATATTGCGGGTAGGCTGGCAGCACCGCGATGCGGTCGCAGCCGTCGAGTTTCAATTGGTCCAGTACTTCGTTCAGCGAGGGCGAACCGTAGCGCATCGCCATGCGCACCTGCACACCTTCGTGGCCGCGCTGTTCGAGCGCCGCCTGCAGCAGTTGCGCCTGCTTCTGGGTGTGCACCTTCAGCGGCGAACCCTCCTTGGTCCAGACCATCCCGTACTTCTTGGCCGAGGCGCCCGAACGGAACGGCAGGATGATCAAGTTGAGGATGAACGACCACACCAGGCGCGGAATCTCGACCACGCGCGGGTCCGAGAGGAATTGCTTCAGGTAGCGCTTGACTGCGGACCGGGTCGGTGCGTCCGGCGTGCCGAGGTTGACGAGGACGATGGCGCTTTGGGCAATGCTGCCGTGGGTGTGGGGTGGTTCTTTTCGGAAGGGCATAAGGGAGACAGGAACGCTTGGTGCTCCATTATAGGTGGGTGCCGCCTAGCATTCGAGAAGATATTCCTGATTGCGGCGATAGCCCAACAGTTGATCGGACCGATAGGCGCGGCCAATGGAAACGACAACGCCACCGCAGGAGGGTGGCGTTGTCGTGCTGGCGGGCTGGCGCTAGCGCCGCTTGATGAGGCTCAGGTCGTCACATGCAGGCGCACGTCGATGTTGTTGCGCGTCGCGTTCGAGTACGGGCAGACGATGTGGGCCTTGTCGACCAGTTCCTGCAGCTGCCCCTGCTCCATGCCGGGGCCGTGGATGGTGAGATCGGCTTCGATGCCGAAGCCGGTCGGGATCTGGCCGATGCCGACTTCGCCGGTCACGGTCAGGTCTTCCGGCAGTTTTACTTTCGCCTGGCCGGCGACGAACTTCAGCGCGCCGAGGAAGCAGGCCGAATAGCCGGCAGCGAACAGTTGTTCCGGGTTGGTGCCGGTGGCGCCGTTGCCGCCCAGTTCCTTCGGCGTGGTCAGCTTCACGTCCAGCACGCCGTTGTCGCTGCGCGAGGTGCCTTCGCGGCCGCCCTGCGAGGTGGCCTTGGCGCGGTACAGGACTTTGTCGATGCTCATGCGATCCTCCGTGTGTGGTTGGGAGGGCAGATTGTGGCAGATGGGTGAAGTGGACAGCGCCCGGTAGAAGCGCTGCCACAGGTTTCGCCAAGCTTGTATCTGGTGCGAAAGGTGTACCGATGGTGGCACCTGTGAGCCCGGCAGGGAGTAAAAATTCCCTGCCAGGTCAGGACGCCAGCAACTCCCGCGCATGCTTGCGCGTGGTCTCGGTAATCTCGATCCCGCCCAGCATGCGCGCCACTTCCTCCACGCGCGCCCGGTTGTTCAGCACCTCGATGCGCGACACCGTGCGTCCTTCGCCGGTCGTGCCCTTGGCCACCTGGAAGTGCTGGTTGGCCTGGCTCGCCACCTGCGGCAAGTGGGTCACGCACAGCACTTGCCGTTGCTGGCCCAGGCGCTTGAGCAGGCGCCCCACCACTTCGGCCACGCCGCCGCCGATGCCGCTGTCGACCTCGTCGAAGATCAGGGTCGGCGTCACGGTCGCATTCGAGGTGATGACGGAAATGGCCAGCGAGATACGCGCCAGTTCGCCGCCCGAGGCGACTTTCGCCAGCGGACGCGGCGCCACGCCGGCGTGGCCGGCCACCAGGAATTCCACCTGCTCCAGGCCGTGCGCACCCGGTTCCGACGGATTCAGCGCAACCGCAAAGCGCCCGCCGCCCATGCTCAGTTCCTGCATGGCCAGCGTCACCTGTTCGCTCAGCGCTTTCGCGGTCGTCACGCGCCGCGCCGACAAGCGATTCGCTACCTTCCTGTAGGCGCTTTCGGCTTTTTCTTCCTGGCGCTTCAGGCCATCGATGTCGGTGGCGTCGGCCAGCTGGCGCAGCTTGGCGGCGAGCGCCGCGTGTTCCTCGGGCAGTTCTTCCGGCGTTACGTGGTACTTGCGGGCAGCGCTGTGCAGGGCGTCCATGCGGGCGTCGACTTCGCGTAGGCGGGCCGGGTCGAGTTCGACCTTGTCGATGTAGTTGTTCAGCGCGTACACCGCTTCCTGCAGCTGGATGCGGGCCGGCTCCATGCAGTCGAGCACGGCCTGCAGTTCGGCGTCGACATCCACGAGTTTACCCAGCTTGGTGTTCAGCGAGGACACCTGCGACAGGATCGGGTGGTCCGATTCTGAAATGGCGGCCAGCGCTTCCTGCGCGCCGTCGAGCAGGCTGGCGGCGTGCGACAGGCGGCTGTGTTCGTTGGTGATCTCGGTCCACTCGCCCGGCTTCGGCGACAGCTTGTCGAGTTCGCTCACCTGCCATTCGAGGCGCTCGCGTTCGAGCAGCACGTTCTTGGCATTCGTTTCGTATTCCTCGCGCTGACGCGACAGCGCACGCCAGGCACGCCAGGCGCTGGCCACTTCCTGGGCTTCGGCCAATGCGGCGGGATCACGCACGGCGATCTGGTTATCCAATAAAGCGCGCTGGGCGTCGGACTTCAATAGGCTCTGGTGCGCGTGCTGGCCGTGGATGTCGACCAGCATGTCGCCCAGTTCGCGCAGCTGGCCGGCGGTGGCGGCGATGCCGTTGATGTAGGCCTTCGAGCGGCCGGCGTTGTCGATCACGCGGCGCAGCAGCGCCCCGCCCTCTTCGCTGGAAAACTCGTGCTGCTCGAGCCAGCTCGCAGCCTGCGCGGTGAGCGCGAAGTCGGCCGTGATGTCGGCCCTGGCTGCGCCCTCGCGCACCATGCTCGCTTCGCCGCGGCCGCCGAGCGCCAGTTGCAGCGCGTCGATCAGGATCGACTTGCCGGCCCCGGTTTCGCCGGTGAAGACCGAAAAGCCGTTGGCAAATTCGAGTTCGATCGCGTCGACGATGACGAAGTCGCGGATGGTCAGTGTGCGCAGCATGAAAAAACAGGTCTCCTGTCGGTTCTTTTACTTGAGTTTGCCGTCGTAGGACGGGTATTCGTGCCAGTGCAGCTTTTCGCGCAGGGTGTTGTAGTAGCTCCAGCCTTCCGGGTGCAGGAAGGTGATGGTGTTCGGCGAGCGCGAGATGACGATTTCGTCGCCGTGCTGCAGGCTGGCGAAGGTCTGCATGTCGAAGTTCACGGAGATGTCGCGCCCCGAGACGATGGTGACCACGATCTCGCTGGTGTCGGGCACGGCGATCGGCCGGTTCGACAGCGCGTGCGGCGCGATCGGCACCAGCACGATGCCTTGCAGGCTGGGGTGCAGCAGCGGCCCGCCGGCCGACAGCGCGTAGGCCGTGGAGCCGGTGGGCGTGGAGACGATCAGGCCGTCCGAACGCTGGTTGTACATGAACTGGCCGTCGACCGTCACGCGCAGCTCGGCCATGCCGGCGCCACTGCCGCGCGCCACCACCACGTCGTTCACGGCCACGCCGCAATAGATCATGGCGCCGTCGCGCATCACGCGCCCCTCCAGCAGGCTGCGCTTCTCGGCGGTGGCCTTGCCTTGCAGGATTTCGCCGAGCGCCGGCAGCATGCGCTCGACCGGGATGTCGGTGATGAAGCCGAGGCGGCCGAGGTTGATGCCGATGAGCGAGACTTCGTACTTGGCGAGCTGGCGCGCGATGCCGAGCATGGTGCCGTCGCCGCCCATCACGATGACCAGGTCGGCCTGCTCGCCGATGGCGTTGACATCCATGGCTTCGATGCCGGGCATGCCGAGGTGGGCCGCGGTATCGGCCTCGAACACCACGCGGTAGCCGGCGTCCTGGAGGAAGCCCAGGATGCGCTCGACGGGTTCTTCGATGCCGGCCGTGTTTTGCCGCACCACGAGCGCGATGAGTTGTTGCGCTTGGTTTGTTTCTTGCTCAGGGGGCATAGGTCTCTCGGCAGTAGAAGGCGAACACGCTGAGATTAACCGATAATCCCAGCGCCTGCCACTTGGCCGCACAGCGAATACTGTACAAAATCACAGTATAGATGGGCGAGCCCGGTCACGGCAAGTTCAGCTCATCATTCCCATCGCTGCAGCGAACACGGCCGCCAGCAAAATACTCACCGTATGCGCCACCATCAGGACCACCCAGCGCAGCGCGGTCACCGTGCGGCTGCCGCCATACACCTTGCGCATGGCAGTGGGTAAAT
>DAMABW010000115.1:0-11211 GCA_031999925.1 Massilia sp.
CACCCTTTTTTACGTCTGCAAGCGGACAGATTTGTCCGGCAGGCCTGCGGCGTGGGTAGGGTGGGCGCCCCGTGCCCACGCGTAAACTGTGAACATTGTTGGCCCGCTTCACGCGCCAGCACCATGCCACCGTCACGCGTAGGCACAGGAGCGCCCACCCTACGTATTGACGTGCGTGTCCACAGCCGGATGCACAGGCATTCCAAGGTCCGCGCAACAGCACATTCGTAACGCTGAGTTTTAAGCATGTTCTAAGACAGATCGGCGAAACTAATCACCGTGCGATAACCCGTTATCGGCAACCCTTTCATCCAGGAGTACGTCCATGCAAAACGAAGGTGCAATTACTGCCATCACCGCAAAACGTCTCACGCTGGCGCTCTGCGCGGCGGGCGTTATTGGCGGGGCGGTCGGTGCGATTGCAGTCAACCACAACAACGCCACTGCCCAGGCGCCGGCCACCGTCGCAGCGGCCCCGGCGCCCGCTCCGGTCCAGGCGCCGCCTGCCGTGGCCGGTGCGCCCGCATCCACGGTTAGCCTGCCGGATTTCACCACCATCGCCAAGCAGAACGGCAAGGCGGTCGTGAACATTCGCGTCATGGGTACCACCAAGACCAGTTCGCGCGGCATGCCGCAAATGAGCCCGGGCGACCCGTTCTATGAATTCTTCCGTCAGTTCCAGGACCCGCGCGGTTCGCAACGTGACGCTCCCGTTTTCGGCGCCGGATCGGGCTTCATCGTAAGCCCGGACGGCGTCATCCTGACAAATGCCCACGTGGTGCAGGGCGCCAGCGAGGTCACGGTCAAACTGGCCGACCGTCGCGAGTTCCGCGCCAAGGTGCTGGGTTCCGACCCGCGCACCGACGTGGCCGTGCTGAAGATCGACGCCAAGGGCCTGCCGACTGTCCCGCTGGGCAATGCGCGTGCGCTGCAGACCGGAGAATGGGTGCTGGCCATCGGCTCGCCGTTCGGCCTGGAGTCGACCGTCACCGCCGGCGTGGTCAGCGCCACCGGCCGTAGCCTGGGCAACGACAGCCAGGTGCAGTTCATCCAGACCGACGTCGCCGTCAACCCCGGCAACTCGGGCGGCCCGCTGCTCAATACGCGTGGCGAAGTGGTCGGCATCAACTCGCAGATCTACAGCCAGACCGGCGGCTACCAGGGCCTGTCGTTCGCGATCCCGATCGACGTCGCGGCGCGCATCAAGGACCAGATCGTCGCCACCGGCAAGGTGCAGCATGCCAAGCTGGGCGTGTCGATCCAGGACGTGAACCAGGGCTTCGCCGATTCCTTCAACCTGGATTCGCCTGAAGGCGCGCTGGTGGCCAACGTCGAACGCGGCAGCGCCGCCGAAAAGGCCGGCCTGAAATCCGGCGACGTGGTGCGCAAGGTGAACGGCCAGCCGATCATCGGTTCGGCCGACCTGCCGGGCACGCTGGCGGTGGCCAAGCCGGGCGACAAGGTCGCGCTCGACGTCTGGCGCGATGGCAAGATCGTGCGCCTGAACGCGGTCCTGGCGAATGCCGACGACAAGCCTGCCCTCGACGAGCGCGAAGAGATCGCCGCCAGCGACAAGGGCGCCAAGCTGGGCCTGATCCTGCGTCCGCTGGAACCGGTCGAGCGGCGCCAGAGCGGCATCGCCTCGGGCCTGGTGATCGAAGACGCGCGCGGTGCGGCGGCGATTGCCGGCGTGGCGCCGGGCGACGTGCTGCTGTCGGTGAACGGCAAGCCCGTGACCAGCGTCGACCAGGTGCGCGACGTGGTCGGCAAGTCCAGCAAGTCGGTAGCCTTGCTGATCCAGCGCGGAAATGAAAGAATCTTCATTCCGGTGCGGATTGGCTAAGAAACCGTCTTGGCACAGCCGGATCACACACAAGAGGTAACACGATGCGGCTGTTGTTAGTGGAAGACGATACGATGATCGGCGAAGTGGTGCTCGACCTGCTGCGGGCCGAGCACTACGCCGTCGATTGGGTAAAAGACGGCGAAATGGCCGATACGGCCCTGGTGCAGAACCAGAACTACGACCTGGTCCTGCTCGACCTGGGCCTGCCGCGTAAAGACGGCCTCGATGTCCTGCGCTCGATGCGCACCCGCAAGGACCGCACCCCGGTGCTGGTCGCCACCGCGCGCGACTCGGTCGCCCAGCGCATCGCCGGGCTCGATGCCGGCGCCGACGACTACGTCCTCAAACCCTACGACCTCGACGAACTGCTGGCCCGCATCCGCGCCTTGTTGCGGCGTGCCGCCGGCCGCGCCGAGCCGATCTTCGAATACAAGAACATCTCGATCAACCCCGCCACCCGCGAAACCCTGGTCGACGGCGAACCGGTGTCGCTGTCGGCGCGCGAATGGGCCGTATTGGAAGCCCTGGTGGCGCGCCCCGGCGCCGTGCTGTCGCGCGCCCAGCTCGAGGAAAAGCTGTACAGCTGGCGCGATGAAGTCAGCAGCAACGCGGTCGAGGTCTACATCCACGGCCTGCGCAAGAAACTCGGCAGCGACTTGATCCAGAACGTGCGTGGCGTCGGCTACATGGTACCGAAGGCATGAGAATGACCCACTCGCTGCGCGGGCGCCTGTTGTGGTTCCTGCTGGCGGCCATCACGCTGGCGGCCCTGGCGCAAGCCTCGATCGCCTACAACACGGCGCTGTCGGACGCCGACCAGATCTTCGACTACCACATGCAGCAGATGGCGCTGTCGCTGCGTTCCAGTACGCCGCTGTCGAACACCGAGGCGCGCGAAAAGCTGGAGGAAGCCCCGGGCAACGACGACCTGGTGGTGCAGATGTGGTCTCCGGATGGGGTGCAGGTCTTCCACAGCGTCTCGCGTGCGCGCCTGCCGCAGCGCGCGGTGCTCGGCTTCTCCAACGTCAAGGCCAACGGCACGACTTACCGCGTGTTCTCGATCCAGACCTCGGGCCAGACGGTGCAGGTGGCGCAGGACCTGGCCGTGCGCCGCAACATGGCCGGCAACCTGGCCCTGCGTACCCTCGGACCGACGGCCGTCATGATGCCGATCCTGATGGTGGTGGTGTGGTGGGTGGTGAGCGGTTCGCTCAAGCCGGTGGCGCGCGTGCGCAAGCAGGTGGCTGCGCGCCAGGCCGACGATCTGTCGCCGGTGTCGGAAGCCGGCTTGCCCGACGAAGTGCGTCCGCTGGTGCACGAACTGAATTTGCTGTTCGGCCGCGTGAAAACCGCCTTCGACGCCCAGCAGCATTTCGTCGCCGACGCCGCCCACGAACTGCGCACGCCGCTTGCCGCCCTGCGCCTGCAGGCGCAAAGCCTGGACCGCGCCGCCGATCCGGAAGCACGCAAGACGGCCGTGGCGCGTCTCACCGCAGGCATCGACCGCGCCACGCGCCTGGTCGAGCAATTGCTGGTGCTGGCGCGCCAGGAAGCGTCGGCTGCGAACGGCGCGGCGTCAAAACCCGTTGACCTGGCCGAACTGGCGCGCCGTACCGTCGGCGACCTGGCCGGCCTGGCCCAGGCCAAGAACATCGACCTCGGCTTGCAGCATGCCGACGAAGCCAGCGTCAACGGCCAGCCCGACGCCCTGCATATCCTGCTGCGCAACCTGGTCGAGAACGCGGTGAAGTACACACCAGGCGGCGGCACCGTCGACATCGCGCTGCGGCTGGAAAAGGACGCGGCCGTGGTCAGCGTCGAGGACAGCGGGCCGGGCATCCCGCCCGAGGAACGCGAACGCGTGTTCGACCGCTTCTACCGCGTGGCCGGCAGCGAGGCCGCCGGCAGCGGGCTGGGACTGGCGATCATCAAGGCGATCGCCGAGCGCCACGGCGCGACGCTGAAGCTCGACAAGTCGGAACGGCTGGGCGGGCTGGCGGCTGTCGTGCGCTTCCCGCTGGGGAAGGCCTGAATTACGAGCGCAGATTCATCGGCAGGTCGCGCGACGGAAACTGGTGGCGCCGATCGGCCGGCCGCGTGAGCACGCGGCGCGCCACCTCGAACGGCACGCCCATTTTCGCCAGCTCGCGCGCAGGCGAGGGCTGGCCGTCGTCGGCCGGCGTGTTGACGATGGTGTGGATGAGCAGGGCGGTCTTGTAGTCGGTGCGGCGGTCCATGGCCTATCCTAGCATGCGTCACGGAGTCCTTGTGCATACGGCAGAGCACAAGCGGACACATGGTCGTCACAATTGTCATTACGTTTCGTTACACTCCTTACATCAATCGTGTGACGTGCTTCCGCAGAAAGATGTAATCTAAATTACAACTTTTGATTTGGAGCTCATCATGAAAAAAATCACCATTCCCGCTCTGATGCTGGCTGTCGCCATGGTCGCCACCGGCTGCAAGAAAGCAGACGACAATCCGAACATGGGCCCTGCCCAGGAAGCTGGCGCTGCCATCGATAACGCTGGCGCGAACGCCGCCGCCGCCGCCCGTGAAAGCGCCGACCGCGCCGAAAACGCCGCCGACCGCGCTGCCGCCAATGTCGAGAACGCCACCGAGCGTGCTGGCGATAAGATCGACGCCGCCACCGACCGTGCCGGCGAAAAGATGCGTGAAGCCGGCGCCGAAGTGCGCCAGGAATCGCGCGAAGCCGGCCAGAACATCAAGGAAGGCGCGAGCGATGCCACCGCCGCCACCGGCCGTGCCGTCGAGCGCGCTGGCGAAAAGATCCAGGACGCATCGAAGTAATCGCACTGGCGCGAAGCCCGGTAACGCGGCTTCGCCCAAGGACTGCGCGTCAGCAGCCCCGGCCTCTCGGGGCTGCGTCGTTTGATGTTGGCACGGCAGTAGCCGTGCCGGCAGGCTTTTTCACACAATAAGAAGATGGCCGTCGACCACAGCAAGGAACAGCAGCTCAGCCTGAAGGACCAGATGGGGCACATTCTCGAAGAAGCGCGGATGGTCTTGCCCGGGATCCAGGCCTTGTTCGGCTTCCAGACTGTCGCCGTCTTCAACGAGCGTTTCGCCGATTTGCCGGATCATGCCCAGGTATGCCACGTACTGGCCCTGGCAGCGGTGATCGTCGCCATCGGCCTGGTGATGTTGCCGGCCGCCTATCACCGCCTGGCGTAGCCGGGCGAAGTCACCCTGAACACGCTGAAAATCAGCTCGCGCGCGATCTGCTATGCGCTGGCCGCGCTCACCGGCGGCATTACCCTGGATCTGTATGTCGTGATCCACGTGGTGTCGGAAAGCCGGGCAGCCAGTATCGCTGCCGCCATCCTGGCTTTCCTGTTATTGAATGGGCTGTGGTTCGTGTATCCGCTGAGGGCACGGCGCCGCCATGGTTATGGCGCAACCGACAAAGGCGCCTGATATCGCCCGGTCCTGCACGGCGTGCGGCACCGATTATGCAAAACGAATAGGATGGATGAATCCGTGACATTTCTAAACGGTTTCATTTGACGTTGCCTACTGCCACTCGACGGCGTCCGATATAACCATCTGACTGGGGCGCATCGTGGACAGCAGCGGCAAGGAAGAGCAGCACGCGTCCGGGACCGGGCTCGCTTCGACGTTGTCGACTTTTCGCGATCTCGCGCTCGCACAATGGAGTGCGCGCGTCACCGCCGAAATACCGACGGCGGCGGCACTCGGCGAACCCGTGCTGACGAACATGCTGCCTACCCTGTACGACAACATCACCGAAGCCTTGTCGACCGACGAACCGCGGTCATCGGCCACCGCCGGCACCACGCTGGCCATTGCGCACGGGCGCGAGCGCGCCAACATGACCGATTACGCGCCGCACGACCTGATCCACGAATTGCAGATCTTCCGCGAAATCCTGTTCTCGATCACCCGGGCCAAGGGACTCACGCTCAGCAAGCACGACGCCGAGATCATCGGCCTGTCGATCGAGGAAGCGGCGCGCGAATCGATCAGCGGATTCAACGAAGCCGACAAGGAGCGCAATCTCGGTTTCATCACCAGCCTGTCGCACGATTTGCGCAATCCCCTGCATATCGCCAACGCCACCGCGTAGCTGATTCAGTTGAAGACTGACGATCCTGGCATCATCAACCTGGCCCAGCGCATCTGCCGGAAGCTGGGCGACGCCGATGCGATGATCCAGACCCTGCTCGATGCGGCGGTGCTGACCGGACGCCAGAAACTCGCCCTGCATCCGGCCCCCTTCGACATCCTGGAGCTGGTGGAAGAAGTGTGTGCCGACTTGCCTTTGCTCGGACAAGGCGTCGAGGTCAACGGCGAATCCGTTCATGGCCATTGGTGCCGGGTGTCGTTGAAACGGGTGCTCGAAAATTTGCTGTCGAATGCGCAGAAATACGGCGTCCGGTCCGCGTCGATCAAAGTGATCGTGCGCCGCGACGACCACCTGATGCTGCTGTCGGTGCATAACGAAGGCCCACCAATTCCCAAAAGCGAAATGGCGCGCCTGTTCAAGCCTTACCAGCGTATCGAGGATATCGATGTCAAGGGATGGGATTGAGCCTGCCGTACGTGCAGCATGTCGCCGAAAGCCACGGCGGCAGCGTGATCGTGGACAGCGTCGACGGCAAGGGAACCACCTTCACGGTCAGCCTGCCGATCGATTCGCGTGCCTATGTCAGGAAGTGATACGCGCAGGCAGGCGCGTCGATGGGTTGCCGGCCGGCCTCGTAGCGGCCGAGCCGTCCGGCATCATGCATTCCGGATGGGTTACAGTTCGCCCAAGGCAATTCGAACCGAAGGCAACCCATGTTTCGAGGAATACAGGATCTGATGCGCCCGCCGCCGGGCATGGAATTCGATTTCAGCCAACCGGCGGGCGAACCGGCGCTGGCGCCGCACGACGGCGTCACCTGGCAAGTGTTCGCCAACCCGATTGCGCTGTTCGTCGGCGGCGTGACGGCGGTGCTGCTGGAACTGGCCGAACCTTCGGTGCGCTCCGGCGTCTGGGACCACAGCAGCTTCCAGCGCGACCCCGGCCTGCGCCTGCGCCGCACCGGCTTTGCCGCCATGATGACCGTGTATGGCCCGCGCTCGGCAGCGGAACAATTGATTGCGCGCGTGGTGCGCATGCACGGCCACGTGAGCGGCACCACGCCCGACGGACTCGCCTACCACGCCAATGATCCGCGCCTGCTCGACTGGGTGCAGGCCACCGCCGTGTTCGGCTTTACCGAGGCCTACCACCGTTTCGTGCGCACCCTGTCGGCGCAGGAAAAGGATGCCGCCTTCCTCGAATCCGCAGCATCGGCCCGGCTGTACGGTGCGACCGGCATCCCGCGTTCCTGGGCAGAATGGGAAGCACTGCTGGCCGCCACCGCGCCTGGCCTGGAAGGTTCCGGCATCCTGGCGGATTTCCTGCGGATCATGGCCGACGCGCCTATCCTGCCTGCGCCGCTGCGTCCGCTGCAGCGCTTGCTGGTACGCGCCGCCGTCGAGATCGTGCCGGAGCCGGTGCGTTCGCTGCCGCAGCTGCAAGGGCGCGGCCTGCGCTTTGGCGAAGCGGCGCTGGTACGCACGCTGGCGCGCACCAGCACCCTGGTGCCGCTCGGCGATACACCGCAAGCGCAGGCGGCGCGGCGGCTGCGCGGCGTGAACGCATGAGGGGGTGTTTGCACAGCGGCAGCCCCGGCGCGTATGATGGCCGGCGCGGCCACCTTTCCTTGCTCCGCACGTTTTCGACGATGCCAAGAACAATTTTTTCGAGTAAATGCGCGTACTGCTAGCCGAAGACGACCACATGATCGGCAAGGCCGTGCAGCAGACGCTGCGCGAAGCCGGCTATGCGGTCGACTGGGTCGTCGATGGCAGCGCCGCGCTCGATTCGCTGCTGTGCTTCACCTACGATACCGTCCTGCTCGACCTGGGCTTGCCGAAGATCGACGGCATGGCGGTGCTGCAAGCGATACGCGCTCGCGGCCAGGGCGTGCCCGTGATCCTGCTGACCGCGCGCGATGCGCTGGAAGACCGCGTCGCCGGGCTCGATGGCGGCGCCGACGACTACCTGGTCAAGCCTTTCCAGACCGATGAGCTGCTGGCGCGCATGCGCGCGGTGGCCCGGCGCCAGGGGCCGGCCGCCGCGCCGGTGCTGGGCAACGGCGTGCTGACGCTCGATCCGGCCACCCACGAAGCCGGCGCGAACGGGGCCCAGGTGCGCCTGACCGCGCGCGAGTTCGCCTTGTTGCACGCCTTGCTGGTCAGGCCCGGCGCCATCCTGTCGCGCAGCGAACTCGAAAGCCGCATCTACGGCTGGAACGAGGAAGTCGAGAGCAATGCCGTCGAATTCCTGATCCATTCGCTGAGAAAGAAACTGGGCAGCCAGGCCATCAAGAACGTGCGCGGCGTGGGCTGGATGGTGAGCAGGAAGGCATGACGGCGTCGCTGCAATACCGGCTCTCGGCCAGCATTTCGCTGGCCGTGGTCGCCGTGGCCGGGAGCGCCGCCGCGTTTACCTTCGTCGCCTCCCTGAACGACGCCAACATCGCCCAGGACAAGCAACTGCGCCAGACCGCGGGCATCATCAGCCGCCTCCAGGCCGAACCCGGGGCGCTGGCGGCGCGTCCGAAGATGCGCGGCATCAGCCTGGAAGAGCGCATCGTCGTGCGCTTCCTGGGCGCCGAGGAGGCCCAGGCCGAGCGCCAGGCGCCGTATTTTTCGCCGCGCATGCCGGACGGCTTGCAGACGGTATCGAGCGGGAACGAATCCTGGCGCGTGTTCGTGCGCACCGATGCGCACGGCGTGCGGGTCGCGGTGGCCCAGCAAACCAGCGTGCGCAACGCGGCAGCGCAGCGCAGCGCCTTGCGCTCGCTGGTTCCCTTCGCCTTCCTGGCGCCGGTGCTGCTGGTGCTGGTTGCCCTGTTGATCCGCAAGCTGTTCGCGCCGCTGCGCGCGCTGGCGGTGCAGGTGGGCCGGCGCAGCCACGACGATGCGAGCGAACTCGCCGCCGCCGGCCTGCCGCGCGAAGTGCAGCCTTTCGTGGCCGAGATCAACCGCCTCCTGATGCGCGTGGGCCTGGCCATGCAGCGGCAGCGCCGCTTCATCGCCGACGCCGCCCATGAACTGCGCACGCCGCTGGCCGCCATGACCTTGCAGGGCGAGCGCCTGGCGGCGGCCTCGATGCCCGACGAGGCGCGCCAGCGCACGCTGGCGCTGGCCGATGGCCTGAAGCGCACGCGCCTGATGCTCGACGGGCTGCTCGCGCTCGCGCGTTCCCAGCAAGGCGGCCGCGACGCCGGCGCCCAGGCATCGCTGGGACGCACGGTGCACACGGTGATCGAAGACCTGGTGCCGCTGGCCGAAGCGCGCGGGATCGACCTGGGCCTGGCCCATCCCGGCGATGCGCAGGTACAGGCCGCGCCGGTCGACCTGCACATGCTGGTCAAGAACCTGGTCGAGAACGCGGTCCGCTATGCGCCGCCCGGCGGCCGGGTCGACGTGTCGGTGCTGGCTGGGGAGGGCAGCGCGGAATTGATCGTCGAGGACAACGGCCCCGGCATTCCCGAACACGAACGCGAGCGGGTATTCGACGCCTTTTACCGGATACTGGGCAATGGCGAGCAGACCGGTTCCGGGCTGGGGCTGGCCATCGTCAAGGCGGTCGCGGACGGGGCCGGCGCTACGGTCGCGCTGGAGGATGGGGCGGCGCCCGGCCAGGGACTGCGCGTGCGCGTGCGCTTCCCGCTGTCGTCAGCGTTCAGCGTCCCGCCAGCTGCCTGAGCGCCGAGGCGCCCAGCCGGGCCAGCCATGCGCGCACCCGGTTGGCATCGGCGGCATGCGAAAACTTGCCCTGGGCGTCGAGGAAAACCATGACGGTCGGGCGCTTCCTGACCACCGCATACAGCACCATGCAGCGGCCCGCCTCGGAGATGTAGCCGGTCTTCTGCAGGCGGATGCCCCAGTTGGCGTTCGCGGTCAGGCGGTTGGTGTTGCTGTAGACGGTGGTGGCCTTGCCCTGGCGGATGCTGAAGCGGCGGTCGGTCGAGTAGCGCCGGATGGTCGGGTTCTTCTCGGCCGCGACGACCAGTTTCGCGAGGTCGCTCGGCGTCGAGACATTCGCGCTCGACAGGCCGGTCGGCTCGACGTAGCGCGTGTGCTTCATGCCGAGCGCGCGCGCCTTGGCGTTCATCGCCTTCACGAAACGGCGCGTGCCGCCGGGGTAGGCGCGTCCCAGGGCCGAGGCCGCGCGGTTTTCGGAGCTCATCAGGGCCAGGTGCAGCATGTCGCGCCGCGTCAATGTGGTGCCGACCTGCAGGCGCGACGAGGAATGCTTCAGGCGGTCGATGTCGGCCCGGGTGATGGTCAGCTTCTGCTTCATGTCCTGCTTCGCCTCCAGCACCACCAGCGCCGTCATCAGCTTGGTCAGCGAGGCGATGGGCATGACCGCGTGCGCATTCTTCTGGTGCAGGACCGCCTGCGATTTCAGGTCGACGATCATCACCGCGCTCGACCTGAGCGCGGCCAGCCGGGCCGCGTGCGGCAGGTGGTCCTTGTGCGCCTGCGCGGGCAGGGCGAAGATGGTGAGGCAAAGCAGGAGGAAGGTGCGGAAAGCGGAAAGTCGCATGCTGGCCTGGGCGATGCGGGATCGCCGTGCAAGTGGTCGGTAGTCGGGACGAAGCAGCGCAAAACTGCGAGCTCGGCCATACTAGGACCGGACACTTAGCAAAGACTTAGCGGCTGCGAGATTCCCGCTTCCGCGCCTTCCGGGAACGCTTTATTGGCCGGCGTCGACCGCCTGCAAGGCCTGCTTCGCCATCGCCAGCGCGCCCTCATAGGATTTCGCCGCGGCGATGAAGCGGCCGTTGTGGCAGAAGGTGGCGTCGGGCACACCGGTCACCGCCGCCAGGTTGGCGTCGCGCAGGCCGGCCCAGGGCGCGGGCAAGTCGGCGCGCGCCTCGAAGCTTTCGGTGCTGACCGAGACCGTGTGCAGCATGTAGCGCTGTTCGCCGATGCTGTGGCTGATCACGAACAGTACCTTCGGCATTTCCTTGCGCACCACGCTGGACCAGGGCAGGGCGCTGTTGCCCAGGTAGAGCAGGCGGCCGTCTTCCAGGGTATCGGCATCGCGCACCTGCTCCACGGCCATCAGGGCGCCGACACGGTACTTCACCGAGTTGACCATGATGTCGGTCAGGAGCGCCATCGCGCGGCGGAATTCCTGCAAGCGGAAGGCTTCGGTTGGCGCGCCATAGCCGATGCGCTCTTCGTCCAGCCAGTTCGGGTTGAAGCCGGAGACGATGGCCGACAGGCCGTAGCCGCCGGGCGCGTTCTTGGCCGCGCCCACGTCCGACAAA
>DAMABW010000116.1:0-11084 GCA_031999925.1 Massilia sp.
GGCGATGGCGTCAAGCTCCGGCGTGAACGCCAGGCTGTCGCCGCAGGGCGCGACTTCGCTGACGGGTTTCAGGAGTTGTTCGAGCGTGCTCATGGCCTCTCCTTATGCCGGCTCGATCGTGTACTTGAAGCGCCCGGCCTTGGTCGCGCCCACCTTGATGCGCGCGATCGCCCCGCCCTCGGCCATGCGCGCCAGCACGGTGTCGGCGATCTCGGGCAGCAGGGTGCCGTTCAGGATGGTGTCGACATTGCGCGCGCCGGAATCGACCTCGGTGCAGCGCGCCAGCACCGCGTTCACCAGCGCGTCGTCGTACTCGAAGGCGGCCTGGTGGTTGTCGCGCACGCGCTTGCCGATGCGGTCGAGTTTCAGGCGGATGATGTTGGCCAGTACCTCGTCGTTGATCGGATAGAAGGGCACGGTGGCCAGGCGACCGAGGAAGGCCGGCTTGAAGTGCTTCATCAGCTGCGGGCGGATCAATTCGGCCAGCGCGTCGGGCTTCGGCAGCTCGGCGGCGCTCTTGTTCAGACAAGCCGCCATCATCTGGCTCGAGGCCGCGTTCGAAGTCAGGATGATGATGGTGTTGCGGAAGTCGATCTGCCGCCCTTCGGCATCGTCCAGCACGCCCTTGTCGAACACCTGGAAGAACAGTTCGAGCACGTCAGGGTGTGCTTTCTCCACCTCGTCGAGCAGCACCACGCTGTAGGGATTGCGGCGCACCGCCTCGGTCAGCACGCCGCCTTCGCCATAACCGACATAGCCTGGCGGCGAGCCTTTCAGCCCGGAGACGCTGTGCGCTTCCTGGTACTCGCTCATGTTAATCGTGACCATCTTCTTCTCGCCGCCGTACAGCAGATCGGCCAGCGCCAGCGCGGTCTCGGTCTTGCCCACGCCCGAGGTACCGACGAACAGGAACACGCCCTTCGGCTTGTTTGGATCGTCGAGGTTGGCACGTGCGGTGCGCACGCGCTGGGCCACGGCGGCGGTGGCGTGCGACTGGCCGAGGATGCGTTCGTCGAGCAGGGCCTGCAGCAGCAGCACGGTCTTGATCTCGTCCTTCACCATGCGGCCCAGGGGAATGCCGGTCCAGCTGGCGACGATGGCGGCCACCGTGTGACCATCGACCTGCACCGGCACCAGCGGCGCTTCGCTCTGCAGGACGCGCAGCTCCTCCATCATGGCTTTCAGGGCAGGACTGTCGCCGCGCCCTGCCTCGAGTTCGCAGCGCATGGCGGCGATGTCGTTCGAGATGGCGCGCTCGCGTTCCCAGCGTGCCTGCAGGCGCTCCTGCTCGGCGACCTGTCCTGCCCGTTCGTCGCGCAGCTGCGCCAGCTTGGCGCCGTGGTCCAGGCCCGCGCTCTGCTCGCGCCCGAGGGCCGTGGCCTGGGCGTCGAGTTGTTCGATGGCGCGGGTGCAGGTTTCCAGCAGCGCCGGCGTGGCGCTCTGGCCCAGCGCTACCTTGGCGCAGGCGGTGTCGAGTACGCTGATCGCCTTGTCCGGCAACTGGCGCCCGCTGATGTAGCGGTGCGAGAGGCGCACGGCTTCCGAAATCGCCTCGTCGAACACGCGCACGTTGAAATGCTTTTCCATCAGCGGCGCCATCGCGCGCAGCATGGCGCAGGCCGTGGCTTCGTCGGGCTCCTCGACCTTGATCACCTGGAAGCGCCGCGCCAGCGCCGCGTCCTTCTCGAAGTACTTCTTGTATTCGCTCCAGGTGGTGGCCGCGATGGTGCGCAGTTCGCCGCGCGCCAGGGCGGGCTTCAACAGATTCGCCGCGTCGTTCTGGCCCGCCGTGCCGCCGGCGCCGATCATCGTGTGCGCTTCGTCGATGAAGAGGATGATCGCATGCGGGCTGCGTTTCACTTCGTCGATCACGTTCTTCAGGCGGTTCTCGAACTCGCCCTTCACGCTGGCGCCGGCCTGCAGCAGGCCCATGTCCAGGGTGTGGATCTCGATCCCGCGCAGCACTTCCGGCACGTCGCCCTGGGCGATGCGCAGCGCCAGGCCTTCGACCACGGCGGTCTTGCCGACGCCGGCTTCGCCGGTCAGGATGGGGTTGTTCTGGCGCCGCCGCATCAGGATGTCGATGGCCTGGCGGATCTCGGGGTCGCGCCCGATCACGGGATCGACCTTGCCGCTCCGGGCGCGTTCGGTCAGGCAGGTGGTGAACTGGTCCAGCGCCGGCGTCTTGCCGGGCGCCTGTGCTTCGAGTTCGCCAACCGGATCGCCGCCCGCCATCGCCGGAGCGCCGGACGCGGCCACCGCTTCGCCTGATCCGCGCGTCAGCTTGTCGAAGTCGTGCTTCAGGCGGTCGAGCGGGAATTCCGCGAACAGCGGCGAGCCGCGCCGCGCCAGTTGGGCCAGGCTCGGTTCGGTCAGCAGCGCCAGCAGCAGGTGGCCGCTCCTGATCATGTTCGGCTGGCCGTTGCCTAGCGAGGCGATCAGCCAGGCGTGCTCGAACAGCATCGGCAGGTGTTTCGAGAACACCGGCGTGCGCGCGCTGCCGGTGGCAAAGCGCGCCACCTCGCGCCGCAGATCGTTTTCCAGGGCGGTGAGGCTGATGCCGCAGGCGCGCGCGGCCACCACGAAGTCGCAGTCGGGCTGTTCGAGCAGCGCCAGGAACACGTGCTCGACGTCGACTTCGTACTGGCCCAGCCCGACGCAGATATTCGCGGCGCGCGTGGCCGCGGTGCGCGAAGCGTCGTTCAGTTTGCCGATCAGGGTCTTGAGGTTGATGTCCATGGGTGTCGGGTCCTTTGTATCGAGCTTTGTGTCGGTAAGGGGCTAGCGTGGACGCGTCGTGCGTCGCACCGCGTAGTGCAGCGACGACGGCTGCAGCACCGCGCTGAAGTTGACCGCGTCGCCTGCCGCATCGGGCGCATCGGGCAGGGCCAGGCGTGCGTGGATCACGAAGTCGAGCCGGTTGACGCTGCCGGCCAGCGGCACCAGGCTGGCGCTGACGTCCTTCAGGCGCGGCTCGTGGGTGTCGATGGCGGACTTGATGCTGGCGCAGATGGCGGCGCGGTCTTCGGCGCTGGTGAGGCAAAAGGCGGCGAAATCGATCAGGCCGTAGTTGAGGATCGAGGCCCCGGCCAGCGGGTGGCTGTCGAAGGCGCCCGGCGGCAAGGCGACGCGCGCATTGAGCAGGGCCTCGAGGTCGCGCGCCACCAGGTCCTTGATCGCTTCGACCGTCGGTTGGGCGCTCCCTTCGGGGCGCTCATCCATGAGACGATCCAGCACGCCGGGTGTAAAACCGTTCATGACAACCCTTGATGGGAATGGACGGGCCGGCAGGACGCCGGCCCGGTACTGCATGCCGCGCGATCAGACGACCTTGTTGGTCGCCAGGTCCCAGCCGCCCGAGGTGTTGCCGCCGGCGCCGCCGGTCACCTTTTGCTGGGTGTACTTCCACTTGATCTTCGAGAATTTCAGGCCCACTTTCTCCTGGATGATCGCGCCCTCTTCCACCTTCGGCTTGATGGCGCCGATCAGCACGTTCTCGAGTTCGATCTCGAAGTACTTGATGCGGTCGCCCTGGCCGTCGGCGCGCATGAATTCGAGCTTGGCTTTCGGGATCGTCTTGCCGGCCGAGCAGGTTTGCAGCAGGATCGGCGAAGCCAGGTCGGCCAGCTTGTCGATCACGACTTCCTCGTGCTCGCAGCGTTCGGCGGTGTGGCCGCCGCCGGTGGACGCGGTGGCCGAGCGCGGTTGTTTCACGCCCCAGGTCACCGAGGTGCACTCGATCCAGTCCTTGTGCTTGTCGTCCATCGACTCGCCCTTGATGCCGTCGATCTGCAGGTACACGTCAATTGCCATTTTTGTTTACTCCAGTTTTCAGGTTGATGGTGGATCAGCTTTTGGTCGACTGCGGCAACTCCGCGACCAGTCGGAGAGAAACAGAGAGTTCGTCGAGCTGGAAGTGCGGGCGCAGGAAAGACACGGCGCGGTAGCAGCCCGGCCGGCCCGGCATTTCCGATACCTGCACGCTCGCTTCGCGCAGCGGGAACTGCGCCTTTTGTTCCTGGCTGGCGTTGTCGTCGAGGAGCACGTACTGCGTCAGCCAGCGGTTCAGGTAATCCTCGACGTTCGAGGCGGCAGCGAAGCTGCCGATCTTGTCGCGCATCATGGACTTCATGTAGTGGGCGATGCGCGAGACGGCGAAGATGTACTGCAGCTGCGACGACAGCATCGCGTTGGCATTGGCCGCCTCGTTGTTGTACTTCTTCGCCTTTTGCGCCGACTGGGCGCCGAAGAAGGCAGCATACGAAGTGTTCTTGCAGTGGACCAGCGAGATGAAGCCGAGGTCCGACAGTTCCTTTTCGCGGCGGTCGGTGATCGCCACCTCGGTCGGGCATTTCAGCGCGACCTCGCCTTCGTCGGTCTTGAAGGTGTGGGTCGGCAGGTTCTCGACAAGGCCGCCGCCCTCGACGCCGCGGATCGCCGCGCACCAGCCGTAGTCCTCGAAAGCGCGCGTCAGCTTGGCGGCAAAGGCATACGAGGCGTTACACCACAGGTACTTGTTGTGGTCGGTGCCGTCGACGTCTTCCACGTAATTGAAGCCCTCGGTGGTCTGGCCGTCGACCGGATTGAAGGGCAGGCGGCCGAGGAAGCGCGGCAGGGTCAGGCCGACATAGCGCGAATCCTCGGACTCGCGAAACGCCTTCCACTTGGCGTATTCGACGGTGTCGAAGACCTTGGCCAGGTCGCGCGGTTTGCCCAGGTCGCCGAAGCTCTCGACGCCGAACATGTCGGGCGCGGCCGAGGCGATAAAGGGCGCGTGCGCCGCGGCGGCCACGTGCGACATCTGCTCGAGGAAGTACATGTCCTCGGGCTGGCGGCTCATCTCGAAGTCGCCGATCAGGGCGCCGTAGGGCGCGCCGCCGAAGGTGCCGAATTCTTCTTCGTAGATCTTCTTGAAGAGCGAGCTCTGGTCGAATTCGAGGGCGGCCTGGAAGTCCTTCACCAGTTCGCGCTTGCTGGCGTTGAGCATGCGAATCTGCAGGCCGGCGCTGGTGGAGGAGTTCTTGACCAGGTATTGCAGGCCGGTCCAGCTGCGTTCGAGCTTCTGGAATTCAGGGGCGTGCATAATGGCCGACAGCTGGCTGGAGATCATGCGGTCCAGCTCCGCCAGGCGCGCATCGATCATCGCCGACAGGTTGTTCGACACCACCATGGTGCCCGACATCACCTGGGTCACCAGTTCCGAGATCAGGTCGCGCGCGCGCTCATGCTCGCTGCTCGACGAGGCCACGCGGCTCTGCTCGACGATCTGGTCGAGCAGCGAGTTGTCCAGTTCTACCGCCGCCGGCTTGGCGGACTGTTCGAGGATCGCCGCCATTTACTTGTCCTCCGTCTTGCGCAGGCTGTCGAGCTTTTCGGTATTGCCCAGCACCTCGCTCAGGATGTCGTCGAGCTTGTCGTTCCCGGCCAGCTTGTTGCGCAGGTCGGCCAGCTTGGTGCGCGCGTCCAGCAGCCCCTTCAAAGGCGCGACCTGCTGCACCACGGCTTCGGGGCGGAAGTCGGCCATCTCGCGAAACTGCAACTGCACGCCGAACTGGCCGCCCTCCTCGCTCAGGTGGTTCTCGACGCGGAACTGCGTGGCCGGGGCCACCGCGCCCAGCACTTCGTCGAAGTTCGAGGCGTCGACGTTCACGAACTTGCGGTCCTTGATGCGCTTCTTCTCGGCCTGGGGGTCGGCGCCGAAATCGCCGATCACGCCGACCACGAAGGGCAGCTCCTTGTTTTCGATGGCGTCGCCGATCTCGACGTCATAGGTCATCTGCACACGCGGCGCACGCACCTTTTGCAGGCGTTTCTGCACGCTTTCATTTTTTGACATGTCGACTCCAGGGTGGGGAAGACGGACCGGCGCGGGCCGGTCCACGGGGATTTACTTGAGTGCGCCGAACGGGTCGCTTGACGACGATGCGGTGGCAGTCTTGGACGAGCCGGACGGCGTCGGATTCGGACGGGATTTCGGCGTCGGCGACGGCTTCGGCTTCGGCACCAGCACCTCCTCGCCCAGGCTGGTACGCAGCAGCTTGGCCAGGTCCTGGGCCTCGGACTTGACGTCGCCATTGAGCTTGTTCTTGCGCGTCAGCTCGGCCAGCGCCTTGCTCGTCACGCGCAGGCCGCTCACCGCCGCGATGCTGTTGGCCAGGGTGTCGTCGGGGTCGCGTTCCAGCGCTTCCTGCGCATGGACGATGGCCTCGCCGTAGTCGCTGGCGTCGAAGCGCATCTGCGCCATGCGCACCCACGGGGTCTTGTCGGTCGGGAAGGCCATGCTGGCGCTCTTCAGCAGCGCAAAGGCCTTGTCGGGCTGGCCGGCGGCCACGGCGGCGTCGGCGCCGGCCATGGCGGCGGCCACCGTGGCCGGCTTGGCCGCGCTGCCCGCGCCATCGCCCGGGCTGGCGCAGGCTGCCAGCAAGGCAGCGCAGGCGACAGCCGGAATCAGTCGTGTCAACTTCATCTCGTTCTCCAGTACGTTGAACCAGCCGCCATTATTCGGGAAGCGATTTTGCAAGAGTTGCGCCGAGTCAACAGGCGGTCGCTTCTGTGGCGCGGCGCATTAAGTGTTTGGCGCTTGCGCTGCCTCAGCCGCCCTCGATGGCGCTGCTGTTAAATGAGCGATGGTTTTATTTACGAAAGGCAAGAACGCCATGCGCTCGATTCCTTCCCTCCGCTGCCTGATCCCGCTCAACCTTGCAATACAGTTGTCCGGATGCGGCGGCCTCGCCGCCATCGCCGGCAAGGTGCCCGAGGTTCCCGAATCGCAAAAGCCGCCGCGCAACGTGATGGTCCGCCTGCATGCCGCGCCGAAGTTGAACGTCGATGCCAAGGGCCGCCCGCTGGCCCTGGTGGCGCGCGTCTACAAGCTGCGCCAGAACGCCGCCTTCGAGGCCGCGCCCTATTCCGCCTTCCTGACGCCCGGCGCCGAGAAGGAAGCCTTCGGCGCCGACCTGGTCGAGGTCAAGGATGTGACCCTGGTGCCGGGCCAGCGCTACGAGACGCTGGAAAAAGTGACGCGCGAAGCCGGCTACGTGGGTGTGGTCGCGCTGTTCCATTCGCCGGCGCCGCAGCGCTGGCGCCTGGCCTTTTCCACGGCCGAGGCCGAAAAAGCCGGGCTGACGGTAGGACTGCATGCCTGCGCCCTGTCTGCCGGAGCCGGCGCCAGCCCGACGGTTGCGGATGTCAAGTCCCTCGGCTCTGCGCGGTGTCAATAAGCGGACGCGGCATTCGATCAAGCTCGATATTTTCTTAGCTCAATTTCTGCGAGGTACATTGTGACCATGCCATCGAAATTGCTGTGGGGCGAAGGCTTGTTCCTGCGCCCCCAACATTTCCAGCAGCAAGACCGCTACCACGAGGCGCGCCTGAACCAGACCGCGCGCGCCCTGCATCCGTATTGCTGGGGCGTGCGCCGCATCGCCGTCGACCACGAGGCCCTGAAATCCGACACCTTGCGCATCGATGCGCTGTCGCTGGTCTTCCCCGACGGCGAGCTGTACCGCGCACCCGAGTCCGATCCGCTCCCGCTGCAGGTGCGCCTGGGCGAACTGCCGCCGAATACCCAGACCATCACCTTCCACGCCGCCCTGCCCGCGCTGAAAACCCACGGCGACAACTGCGCCGAGCCCGACGAAGACGCCGCCGAAGCCCGTTTCGCCCAGCACGAGCGCGACACGCAGGACCTGTTCACGCATGCGGCCGACGCCCCCGTGGTCTACCTCAGGAAAACCGTGCGCCTGGTGCCGGACGTGGATGCGCTGGAGGCCTTCGACAGCTTCCCGCTGCTGCGCCTGCGCCGCGTGGCGACCGGCAGCTTCGAGGTCGATCCCTCGTTCACGCCGCCAAGCGTGTCGATCGAAGGCGCGCCCGGCCTGCACAACGCGGTGGCGCGCCTGATGGAAAAGCTGCTGGCCAAGGTCAACGCTTTATATGGCCACATGCGCGAGCCGAGCCGTAACGTGGTCGAGATCCGCGGCGGCGACATGTCCTCGTTCTGGCTGCTGCACACGGCCAGCACCGGCTACGCGGCGCTGTCGCATTACCTGCACCATCCGGAGCTGCATCCCGAGCGTCTGTTCGGCGATTTGCTGTCGCTGGCGGGCGGCCTGATGGCCTATTCGCGCAGCTACAAGCTCGAAGACTTGCCGGCCTATTCCCACCTCGACCCGGGCCCGGCGTTCGCGCGCCTGGTCGACATCCTGCGCGACCTGCTCGACACCGTGGTGTCCTCGAAATACTTCTCGATCCCGCTGTCGAACGACCGGCCTTCCTACCACCTGGGCGCCCTCGACTCCGGCAAGATCAATGCCCAGACCACGCTGTACCTGGCGGTATCGGCCGACATGCCGGCGCTGCAACTGGTCGACATCGTGCCGCTGCGCTTCAAGCTCGGCGCGCCGCAGGATGTCGACAAGTTCGTGCTCTCGGCCATGCCCGGCGTGCGCCTGGTGCACGCGCCGCAGGTGCCGGCGGCGCTGCCGGTGCGGCCCGATACCTATTACTTCGCGCTGGAAAACCGCGGCACCCTGTACGACAACATGCTGAAAGCCCAGTCGATCTCGATCTACGTGCCGAACGGGATCCGCGACCTGCAGCTCGACCTGATCGCGGTGGCGGCATGAGCGGCCACGTCGAACGGCGCGCCGCGCCACAAGCCGGCAACCGCGGGGCGGCGGGCAGCACGCCGCAGAACCTGGTCGACCTGATGTACGAAGGCTTCTACGCCCTGTTCCTGCTGAAGAACGGCTGCGGCCCGCACGACAAGACCGCCTTTGCCGACCACATGACTGCCTTCCTGGGCGATGTCGACCGCAACGCCAAGGCGCTCGGCGTGGCGGCCGAAGACGTCACGGCCGCCAAGTATGCGTTCTGCTCGGCGGTCGACGAAATCATCCTGCGCTCGAACTTCGAGGTGCGCGAAGCCTGGGAAACCCGGCCGCTGCAGCTGCGCGTGTTCGGCGACCAGCTGGCCGGCGAACACTTCTTCCATCGGCTGGAAGACCTGCGCGCGAAAGGCAGCGTGCACCTGCAGGCGCTGGAAGTCTTCCATATGTGCCTGCTGCTCGGCTTCCAGGGCCGCTACGCGCTCGACGGCCAGGACAAGCTGAACTACCTGGTGGCGCGCCTGGGCGACGAGATCGCGCGCATGCGCGGCAAGAACCGCGGCTTCGCGCCGCATGCCGAACGGCCGGACCAGATCGTGAACACACTGCGCAGCGATCTCTCGCTGTGGGTGCTGTCGACGGTGTTCGCACTGGCCGGGCTGGCGGCCTACGTCGGTTTCCGTGCCAAGCTTTCGCATGACACCGAAGCCACGCTGGCCAGCTACAACGACCTGGTGAAGCTGCCGCCGCGGGCGGCGAACGTGACCATCACCCTGCCTTAGCCTTTGCCTCGGCGGGCTGGCACCGCAGGGCGAAGTCCACGTGGTAGTGCTCGTCGTGCCGGATCCAGGGTTTGCCTTTCATGAAGGGCAAACCCTGTAGTTCCTTGCCGCGCGCGGTCTTCAGGAGCGCCGGCATCAGGGCCGGATCGAAGATCACCAGGGCGATGCCGACCTTGTGCTTCCGCGCAGCTTCCTGCAGTTCGTACAAGTGTTCGGCCAGCGCCGCGTAGTCGATACGCAGGTCGTCCGCCTTGCCGCTACCATCGAACTCCAGGCCGTAACCGAACTTGTTCAGCGGTGAAGACGGCAGCGGCACCGAGCGGCCCTTCGCGTCGCGCACGGGCACCATGAAGTCGACCGATAGCCCGTTCTGGTGGGTGCGGTGCGGACGCATCCTGCCGCCCTCCTTCAGGCCCGTTTCGCCGTAGACGAAACGGGTGCCGGGACGGCTGCGTGCCAGGGCCGCATACGCGTCGAGCAGGACCTCGCGCACGCGTACGTGGACGTGGGTGCGTCCCATCTGCACACCGAGCTGGCTGTAGGCTTCGAAGTTGGCGCCGCGCGCCGGCAGCGCGACGGCGCCGGCGATGCTGCCGGCGCCGGGACGGCCATGACAGGTGCTGGCCTGCGCCGCCGGCAAGGCAAGAAGGAAGGGAATCAGGAGCGGAAGGAGATGGCGTTTGGCGGGGTCTGCGGTCACTGGACAACCTTGAACTCGATGCGGCGATTGCGCGCGCGGCCCTCGATTGTACGATTATCCGCCACCGGCCGGTCCGGTCCTTCGCCCGACACGGCAATCAACTCGGGATTCACACCGCGCGACGCCACGTAGGTCCTCACCGCCTCGGCGCGCGCCTGGCTCAGCGACAGATTGCCGGCGCGCGAACCGGCATTGTCGGTATGGCCGATCACCTCGACCTTGACGCCGTTGAGCTTCTTCAGCGCCTCGCTCATCTGGTCGAGAATTGTCATGCCCGAGGGCGTCAACGCCGCTTTGCCCGACTCGAATTCGATGATGCGGTTGGCCAGCACGGCATCAAGATCGCCCTGCTGGGTCGCCGCCACGCGCAGGCCATTGTTCACCGTGTAGGTCGGGTTCAGGCTGCCGGCGATGTCGCCGGCGATCTGCTGGCGCTGCGTCTCGTTGGCGACGTCGCCGCGCAAGCTGACGTTATTGCCGTCGATCTTCAGCTGGCCGCGGCTGATCATCTTCAGGTTCGGGTTGATCAGGCGCTGTACGTAGTCGTTCCAGTTGGCCGGCGTCGAGACAGTGCCGACCGACAGCTGGTCGACCACGCGCTCGGGCCCGTACACGGCGCGCAGGCGCGCCAGCAGGCCGGCCTTGCTGGCTTCGTCGGCGACGGTGCCGGCGACAACGATCGGTGCGTTCGGGATGGCAGGCCCGGACGCCGGAGCCGGAGCGGGCGCCTGCGCCAGCGCGGCGCCGGCGGCAAACAAGGCTGCAATGCCCATCAAGGATTGGTTCACGATGCGCCTCCGATGAAAGTCTTCAAGAACAGTTCGCGCGCCATCTTCAAGGGCAGTTGCGGCTGGTCCAGGTAGCTGGCCAGGGCGCGCACGTCCACGTCCAGGCCGAGCTGCTCGTCGATCCACCCGAGGTCGTCGAAGCGCACCTGCTGCTCGGCGCCGGCCAGCGGATCGATGATGCCGCGCAAGGTCTGGGCGGCGGCCC
>DAMABW010000117.1:0-11038 GCA_031999925.1 Massilia sp.
ATGAGGCGGGGATGCGACGGGGGGCGTTACCGTACGGGGCGCCGTTCCGCCATATCACCGCATCGCCTGTATCACGACGCGCCGTTTGCCATCACCGGAATCACGGCGCGCAAGATCTGCAGGCACGCCGGCCCGAGCAGCACCACGAGCAGCGCCGGAAAAATGAAGAAAATCAGCGGAAACAGCAGCTTGGTCGCGATCTTCGCCGCGTTCTCCTCGATCAGCTGGCGCCGCCTTGTGCGCAGCTGCTCGGACTGCACGCGCAGGGCCGTGCCGACGCTGGTGCCGAAGCGGTCGGCCTGGATCAGCATCTTGACCAGCGCGTCCACATCCTCGACCCCGGTACGCAAGGCCAGGTTGCGCAGCGCCTTGTCCTTGCCGCTGCCGGCGCGCATTTCCAGCGTCACCAGCTGCAGTTCCTCGGCCAACACCGGCGACTTCAGGCCGATCTCGGCGCCCACGCGCGCCAGCGCCGCGTCCATCGCCAGGCCGGCTTCCACGCACACCGTCATCAGATCGAGCGCGTCCGGAAAGCTCTCGAAGATTTCGCGCTGGCGCAGTTTCACGCGGCGCTTGAGCACGATGTCGGGCGCGTAGTAGCCGCAGGCGGCGGCGCCGACCAGCCACATGAAGGTCAGGGCCGCCGGGCGTTCGCCGTCGTGCGGCAGCAGCATGTAGACCAGCAGCGGCAGGCCGAGCGTGAGCGCGGTCTTCCCGGCGTGGAACAGGCCGGGCGTGCCCGGATCGCGCCAGCCGGCGTTGATGAAGCGCAGGCGCATCGGCGAGCTTTCCCAGCCTTCGGCCGGCACCGACAGTTTCGCCAGCGGCGCGGCCAGGCGCGCCAGGCGTTCCAGCCAGCCGCCGCCGGCAGCCTCGGCATCCAGGCTGGCACTGCCGGCTTCGCGTTCGTCCAGGTTGGACAGGCGCGCCTTGACCGGGTCGCGTGTCGCGAACAGCAGGGCCAGCACGGTCGCGCCGAACACCAGCACGAACATCAGGGCCAGAAACAGGATTTGGGACTTGTTCATCACGATTCTTTAAATGCGTCTACATGCGGATGCGCACGATCTTCCTGATCGCCAGCACCCCAACCACCATCATCACGGCCGCCGCGCCGAGCATCTTGCGCCCGGCAGGGTCGGTCCAGAGCACGCTCATGGTCTGCGGATTCGCCGCCGTCATCATCGCGCCCGCGCCGAAGGGCAGCACGCACAGCACCCAGGCCGAGATGCGGCCCTCGGCCGACAGCACGCGCACCTGGCCGGCCAGTTTCTGGCGGTCGCGGATGATCGCGCTGATCGAGGACAGCAGCTCGGTCAGGTTGCCGCCGCTCTCGCGCTGGATCAGCACCGCCACCACGAAGTACTGCAGGTCCATCGAGGGCACGCGCCCGGCCAGGCTACCGAGGGCGTCGGCCATCGATACGCCGAAGTTCACCTCGTCGAATGCCGCCTTGAATTCCTCGCCCAACGGCGCCGCCACTTCGTCCGCGACGAGCTTGAGCGCGGTCGGGAAGGCGTGACCCGCGCGGATCGCGCGGCTCATCATGTCCAGCGCGTCGGGCAGCTGGCGCTCGAACTGCGCCAGGCGCGCCTCGCGGGCGCGGTTCAGGCGCAGCAGGGGCAGGCCGGCGCCCGCCGCCGCGCAGGCCAGCACGCCCGGGAAGGGCAGATGCAGCACCAGCGCCAACAACAGGCCGACTGCAAAGGCGCCGCTGCACATGGCCAGCAGGCCGGCAACCAGCCCCTTCGATCCGGCCTGGACCAGCATGCGGTCCAGCGTGCGCGCGCCGGGCAGGCGGCGCAGCAGGGCGTCGAGCTCCGGGTTTTCGCTCAGGCGCCGTTCCTTGACGATGGTGATGTCGGACTGGCGTGCTTCATTGCCGATCACGCCGCGCAGGCGGCGCGCGATGCGCTCGGCTTCCGGGCTGCGATGGGCCTGCCAGCCGGTCCAGACGCCCCAGACCAGCAGCATCACCGCCGCGAACAGCAGCACCACGAACAGGAGGAAGGTGGTGTTCATCAGCGCGGCTCGAAGACGTGCGGCGCCAGGTTCACGCCAAAGGTGCGCAGGCGCTCGGCAAAGCGCGGACGCACGCCGGTGGCGCTGGCATGGCCGATCACGGTGCCGTCGTCCGCCACGCCGGTCTGCTTGTACGAGAAGATTTCCTGCATCGTGATGACGTCGCCTTCCATGCCCGTCACTTCCGAGATCGACAGCACGCGGCGCTTGCCGTCGGTCAGGCGCGCCACCTGCACCACCACGCCGACGGCGGAGCTGATCTGCTGGCGCATGGCCTTCGGCGGCAGGGTGCCGGCGGCCATGCTGATCATGTTTTCCAGACGCGTCAGGGCGTCGCGCGGGGTGTTCGCGTGGATGGTCGCCATCGAGCCTTCGTGGCCGGTGTTCATCGCGCCCAGCATGTCGAGCGCCTCGGCACCACGGACTTCGCCCAGGATGATGCGGTCGGGGCGCATCCGCAGGGCGTTCCTCACCAGCGCGCGCTGGGTGACTTCACCCTTGCCCTCGATGTTCTCGGGGCGGGTTTCCAGGCGCACCACGTGCGGCTGCTGCAACTGCAGTTCGGCCGCGTCTTCCACCGTCACGATGCGCTCGTTGGCGCCGATGAAGCCGGAGATCACGTTCAGCATGGTGGTCTTGCCGGAACCGGTGCCGCCCGAGATCAGGATGTTCACCTTGGCCTTGCCCAGGCCTTGCAGCACCTCGGCCATGTCGGGCGTCATGCTGCCGTAGGCGACCAGGTCGGCCAGGCGCAGCGGGTCGGCCGAGAAGCGGCGAATCGACATCACGGCGCCATCGATCGCCAGCGGCGGGATGATCGCGTTCACGCGCGAGCCGTCCGGCAGGCGCGCGTCGACCATCGGGCTCGATTCGTCGATGCGGCGGCCCACGCGCGAGACGATCTTGTCGATGATCTTCATCAGGTGGGCTTCGTCGGTAAAGGTGACGTCGGTCAGCTCCAGCTTGCCGCGCCGCTCCACATATACCTGCTTGTGGGTGTTGACCAGGATGTCGGAGACGGTCGGGTCTTCCAGCAGCGGTTCGAGCGGGCCCAGGCCCAGCATCTCGTTCTGGATGTCGCGCGTGAGGGTCTTGCGCTCGGCGTCGTTGATAACGACCAGCTCTTCTTCCAGCAGGCGCTCGACCAGCAGGCGCAGCTCGGCGCGGATCTGGTCCTGCGACAGGCGCTGCATGCTCTCCAGGTCGATGCGGTCGAGCAGGGCTTCGTGGATGCGGCTCTTCAGCTGGTGGTAGGCGCGGTTGTCGATCGGGCCGCGCTGGGCGTTTGGCTTCGGCGCGCTGTTGCCGAGGCGCTCTCGCAGCGAGGCGGTGGGGAGGTTCATGCTCATGTTCATGCTCAGGCCGCCTCTTTCTTGTCGGTCGCGCGGCGCTTGAACAGGCGCGATACCAGGCCGGCGCTCGCTGTCGGCGCCGCTTCGCCGGTCAGGCCGCGCGCCATGTCCATCAGGGCCGCGCTCAGCGGGCTGGTTGGCGCCAGGCGCGTGACCGGCACGCCCTGGTTCACCGATTTTGCCGCGGCGTCGTAGTGGTTCGGCACCGTGCGCAAGGTGCTGCCATCAAACGCTTCTTCCAGGTCCTTCATGCGGATGTCGCTGTTGTTGTCGTGGCGGTTCACGATCAGCTCGACCTTGTCCTTGCCGTAGTCGAGATTGCGGAACACGTTCAAGAGGCGCTTGCCGTCGCGGATGTAGGGCAGGGTCATCTGCAGCACCGGGTAGATGGTGTCGGCATGGTCCAGCGCGCGGATGCTCACCGGGTCCAGGCTGCGGCCCACGTCCAGCACGATGAAGTCGTACTGGCGGCGCGCCAGCTTGACGATGGCGTCGATGTGCTCGGGTTTCACGTCGCTGGCATGGGCCGGGTCGGACGGCGCGGCCAGGATGCTGTAGTTCGGCGTGACGGCGACCATGCTCGACGCCAAAAAGGAGGGATCGAGGCGGTGGATCTGGGTCGCCACATCCGACAGGGTCGCCAGCGGCTTGGTGTCCGACACGAACAGCGAAGCGTCGCCGAACTGCAGGTTCATGTCGATCAGGGCCACGCGCTTGCTGCCGCCGGCGGACAATGCATAGGCCAGGTTGGTGGCCAGGAAGGTCGAGCCGCTGCCGCCCTTGCACGAGATGAAGGCGAGCACCTTGCCCTGGGCGCCGCCCTGGCTGCCCAGCTTCTCGGCGATGCGGTCGAGCGACTGGATCAGCACCGCTGCGCCAGGTGCGGCCGGCAGCACTTCGCGCACGCCGGCGCGCATCGCGCGCAGCAGGAAGTCCTGGGACAAGTCGTTCGACAGCGCGATAAAGGCCAGGCGCGGGAACAGGTGGCCGATGCGTTCGAGCTGGTCGAGGTCTTCGCCATCGAGGCGCGGCTGGTCGACCACCAGCACGTCGGGGATGGCTTCGTCGGCCAGGGTTGACAGGCGTGCCGGGGTGCCGGCGATCATGTCGACTTCGTCGGTCCCGGGACGGCTGCGCAACTGGCGCGCCAGGTCGATCAGGTTGCGCTCGTCGCGCGAGAGGACTGCGATTTTCACGGTGCTTCCTTCCAGTGCTGCTTAATTTTTGCCGAAGGTCGGGCTGTCGCCCTGCGGCGTCGGCGTCACGTAGGAACGCTGGTAGTTCGCCTGCGCGGCGACGGCGGCCACGCCATCGCTGCCGGTATCGGCGTGCGGCTGCGGCGCCACGATCTGGCTGGCCATGATGGCGCGCACCTGGGTGCCGTGACCCAGCGGGCCGTAGAAGGCGCAGCCGGAGAGCGCCGCGAACAGGGTCAGTATCGAGATGCGTTTCATTGCTTGTCCTTGGCGGCGTTGTTCGTCTTTGCAGCGGCAGCGTTGTTGGCAGGCTCGGGATAGCCTTCGTGGGTGCCGCCCAGCAGGAACTGGGCGCGGCTCGGCTGCACGTAGCCGTCGGTCGGCAGCGCCGGGGTTTCTTCCATCGGCTTGGCCAGGTGCGGCGTCACGATGAAGACCAGTTCGGTGCGGTCGTTCTGGAAGTCGCTGCTGCGGAACAGGGCGCCCAGCACTGGCATCTCGCCGAGGAAGGGGAAGCGCTTGATGTTGCTGGTCACGTTGTTGCGAATCAGGCCGCCGATGGCGAAGCTCTGGCCATCCTGCAGCTGCACCGTGGTGGTGGCGCGGCGGGTGGTAAACGCCGGCAGGATCGCGGTGGCGTTGCTGTTACCGGCGCTCACGCCGATGCCTTCGCGGTTCAGCTCCGACACTTCCGGCGCCACGCGCAGGTTGATGCGCCCGCCCCCCAGCACCGTCGGGGTGAACTTCACGGCCACGCCGTATTCTTTTTCCTCGAGCGTGATGGTGTTGGCGCCGGCCAGGCCGGTCTGGGCCACCGGAATGAAGATCTTGCCGCCGGCGAGGAAGCTGGCTTCCTGGCCGCTAACGGCCATCACGGTCGGCTCGGCCAGGATTTTCACCAGGCCGTCGCGGTTTTCGCCGTCGATGCCGAACTGCTTGGTCACCACGCCGCCCACGGTCTTCACGCCGCCGATCACGCCGCTGCCAGTGAGCAGGTTCGACGCGATGTTGTAGGACCAGCTGCCGTTGGTGCGCGCGAAGCCGGCGTTGGCGCCGAACTGGTCGACCAGCGACTTCGAGATCTCGGCGATCTTCACTTCGAGCAGCACCTGCTGCGGCGCGGCGATCGACAGCATGTTGATGACGCCGGCACTCGCCGAAGCGGATGCGGGCGCTGCGGCGGGCGCGGCCACGCCGGCCGGCGCCGGGCTGCCGGCGGCGACCGCGGCGGCAGGCACGCTGCTTTCCTTGTACGCGCTGGCCAGGGCGATGAGCTGGCTGGCCACGGCCGCATCCGACACCATGCCCGACAGGATCAGGGTGGTGCCGCTGCTGCCGATGCGCACGTCCTTTTCTTGCGGGAACAGGGTGTCGAACTGGGCGCGCAATGACGCGGTGTCGAGGCCGACGTTCAGGTCGATCACGGTCGAGCGGCCGTCGCGGCTGGAGACGATCAGGTTGGTCGAGCCGACGCTGCGCGCCACGATCACCACTTCGTTCGGGCTCGGCACTACCACGTTGGCCACGCCGGGCGCGCCGACGGTCACTTGCGACGCCGGCGAGCAGAAGTGCTTGATGACCGATTTGCCGAGCACCAGGTCGAAGCGGCGGGCGGCATCGCCGGCGCTGCGCAAGTCGATGCAATCGGCCGGGGCGGCGTGGCCGACCTGGGCGGACAGCAGCAGGGCGGCGGCCAGCAGGGTCTTGTCGTTCAGGAGAGTCATGGTGTTCTTCAGTTGAATGCTTGCGGGGCGGCGTCGAGGCCGCGGATCACGAGGACGCCGTCGTTGCGCGGCGCGGCCGGGCGTGGACGCACAGGGGCCGGGGCGGCGTGCACCACAGGCGCGGGTGCGGCGGCCACCGGCGCCGGAGCGGGTTTCGCTTCAGGCAGCCCGAGCACCGATTCGCGGGTGGCGCCGGCCGTGTTCGCGGGCTGCGGGTCGACCTGGTTGCGCAGGACCAGCGACAGCGAACCGATGCTGCGCGCCAGGTCGAGCTTTTCCACTTGGTCCGGCGACAGTTCCAGGGTCACGGCGTTCACCACGCGCGGCTTGGAGTCGTCGCGGTTCGATTCCTGGGCCACGGCCAGCACCAGGATGCGTTCCAGGACGATCTTCGAGATCGATGGCGAGCGGGTACCGTTGTCCGTCGAGGTGCTTTCTAGGTTGACCAGGATGTCGACGTAGTTGCCCGGCAGGGCAAAGCCGGCCACGCCGACCACGTCGTTCACGCGCACGGTCATGGCGCGCTTGCCGGCCGAGACCACGGCCGACAAACCGCCCATGGTGCCCGGCGGGGCCAGCTTCGATTCCAGGATCGGTTCGCCGCGCGCGACGTCGCTGCGCACGATGCGGCCTTCGAGTTGCTTCAGGTCGGTGATGGCGCCCGGCGGCACCGAGCCCACCGGCCACTCGGCCAGTTGCAGCTGTTCCGGCACAAGGCGTGCACCCTGCACGATGTCGGCGGTGGCAACCGCCACGCGGGTGCCGGACACGCCCTGGTCTCCCATCCACTTGGCGGCCACCAGCACCGAGGCCAGGGCCAGGAACAGGGCCACGCCGATGATCGGCAGTGCTTTCGTATTTCGCATCAGAGTTTCTCCATGGTGCCGCCCGTGCGGCGGTCGGTGTCAGGCGTGACGCCGGGCGTCGTGCCGGCGGCAAAATAATTGGTCCAGGCCCAGTCGATGGCCTCGCGGTTCAGTTCCGGCGCGCGCTCCTCGAAGCGGGCCAGGTCGCGCAACTGGCGCAGCAGGTCGCGCGGATGGCAGGCCAGCAGCGGCACGCCGGCGGCGCGGTGGCGCTCGACCAGGTAGTCGAACAGCTGCGCGAGCAGGCCAGGCTCCGGCGCCAGGCCGACGGCGGCGCAGGCCTGCGCGAACAGGCAGGCGTATTCGTCCTTGGTGGCCGGCGGCACCTCGATCTTGTAGCCGAGGCGGCGCAGGAAGGCGCCGTCCGACAGGCGCTGCGGCACGAAGTTCGACGAGAACACGACGATCACGTCGAAGGGCACCTGGAAGCTGTGGCCGGTGTGCAGGGTCAGGTGGTCGACGCCGCGGTCCATCGGCACGATCCAGCGGTTCATCAGCGCGTCGGGCGTGCAGCGCTGGCGGCCCAGGTCGTCGATGATGAAGATGCCGTTGTTCGATTTCAGGTGCGGCGGCGCCACGTACAGGCGGGTGTGCGGGTCGAAGCGCAGGTCGAGCATGTCGAGCGTGAGTTCGCCGCCCACCAGCGCGGCCGGGCGGCGCAGGCCGCGTACCCAGCGCATGTCGGGCGCGCTACCGCGGTCGATGCCGCCGATGCTTGCAACGGTGTCGGCGGCCGCGCGGTGCTGCACGTTGTCGTGCAGCGGAATCGCTTCGCCGTCGACCATCAGCGCGTATGGGACGGCGATCTCGCCGTCGAGCAGGTCGCGCAGACGTTCGGCCAGGAAGCTCTTGCCGCTGCCGGCCAGGCCGTGCAGGAAGATGGCGCGGCCCGAATTCATGGCGGCGCCGAGCTGGTCGAGCACGCACGGATTGACGACGATGCCGTCGAAGACCGCGTTCATGCGGGCGCGCGTGACGTGCAGGCCGGCCACGCTCTGGGCCTGGACCTGCGCCGTGTAGGCGGCCAGGGTTACCGGCGCCGGGCCGGCATAGGCGTTGCGTGCCAGGACCGCCGCGGCGCGCGCGCGGCCGGCCTCGGTGAGCCCGTAGGCCAGGTCGGCGTCGGTGCCGCTGGCGCCGGAGCGCACCACTTCGATCAGTTTCTCAGTGCGCAGGAAAGCCACCAGCGGGTCGATCACGCCGACGCCCAGTTTCAGGTGCTGGGCCAGTTCCGGCAGGCGCAGCTGGCCGCGCTGGTGCAGGACCTTGGCGATCAGCTCGGCCAGGAACAGGAAGGGCAGGGCGGTTTCCTCGACCGTGCGCGGTGCGCGCAGGTCGGCCGGTGCAGGGGCGGTCATAGCGGAAGGCTCCCGAAGGCGTGCAGCCACAGCACGCTGCCGGCGCTGGCCGTGGCGATGGCAATGGCGTAGGGCAGGCGCCCGCTGGCGGCGGCGGGCGCAGCCACCAGCGGACGGCCGCTGAGCGCCGTCATGCCGGTAAAGGCCATCATGCGGCAGGCGTTCGCGAGCAGCGGCTTGAGCTGGCCCTGGCAGGCGGCAAACACCAGCGCCAGCAGGCCGCCGGCGGCGAGCGTGAACAGCGACACGGCCAGGATCTGGCCGGCGCCGACAAAGGCGCCGACCATTGCCAGCAGCTTGACGTCGCCCGCGCCCATCAGGCGCAGCGCGTACAGCGGCAGCAGCACGGCCAGGCCGATCGCCAGGCCGCCGAGCGAGGACAGGATGCCCAGTCCACCCGGCTGCGCCGCAAACAGGCCCGCGCCGGCAGGCAGCAGGGCGTGCAGGGCCAGCGCCGCCAGCGCGCCGGGGAAGACGACGGCGTTCGGGATGCGGCGCGCGCGCACGTCGTGCCAGACGGCGGCGACGAGCAGCGCAAGCAGGAGCAGGAGGGGGAAAGTGGACACGGTGGATTCGGTATCTGGCGAAAAAAAATCCGGAACGGGAAGAGACCGTTCCGGATCGGCGGCGCCCGCAGGCGCCAGGGGCATTACTTGACGGTGGTCGAGATCTTGTTGGCCAGCGCGGTGAACATCGAGCTGATGTTGCCACCCAGCAGGGTCACGGCGGTGATGATGACGCCGGCGATCAGCGAAGCGATCAGGGCGTATTCGATTGCGGTGACGCCGTCTTCTTCTTTGATGAAGTTTTTGATGAAGTTCATTTGCTAGTCCTTGGATAAAAAGAGTGATTGTTTTCGGCTTATGCGCTCGTCCATACGGCCAACGCCGCGATGAAGACGACAACTGCCACCAGGGCGATCAACACCACATACGACATGGCCGGCGTACCGCTGCGTTCGTACTGCTGTTCCGGACTGTCTTCCTTGTCGTACACGTCTGCTCCTGGGCTGTTTGTCGCGGCACCGCATGTTTCGAGGCGCAGCGCATGGATAGAATCTTACGGATTTGCCGGAAACCGCGAATCCGTCAAATCTCCCCTTTTTCGTAGGAGTGCGTGCCATGGCGGTCTGGGACATATGTCCTGGATGACGGCTTTTTGGGCGCGAGTGTAGGCGTAGGGTGGACGGCTGTGCCGTCCACCCTACGGCCGAGGTTCGGCAAATGAAGGGAACATGCGGCCGAAGCCGCGAGGATCAGGACAACCCGTGCCGGGTCGCGTAGACATACAGCTCGAGCCGGTTGGCGACGTCGAGCTTCTGGTAGATGGCGGTGAGATGGTTGCGCAGGGTGCGCTCGGAGATGAAGGCGCGTTCGGCCAGCTCCTTGTTCAGGGCGCCCTTGCCCTGCACGATCATGCCGATCACTTCGCGTTCGCGCGCGGTGAGGGTGGCGATGCGGCGCGCGTCGGGGTCGTCGCGCGGCGCCGGCGCGGTCAGCTGGCCGAGCAGGGCCTGCATCAGCGACGGTTCCAGCCAGTACTCTCCGCCATGCACCTTGCGCACGGCGGCCAGCACGTCGTCGGTCGGCGCTTCCTTGCTGACCACGCCGCGCGCGCCCAGCTTGACGGCCGAGGCCAGCGTGGCCTGGTCGCGGTTCGCGCTCAGGATCACGGCGCGCGTGACGCCGTTGGACAGCAATGCGGGCAGGATGTCGAGCGAGCTGCTGCCCTTCAAGTCGAGGTCGAGCAGCACGATGTCGGGTTTCAGTTCGGCGCACAGCGCGGTGGCCTGGGCCGGGTCGCCGGCGCTGCCGACCAGTTCCAGCGCCGCGCCTTCGGCCTGGACCAGGCGTTCCAGTCCCCACAGCATGGTCTTGTGGTCGTCCACCAGCAGGATGCGAATCCCCATGTTTCTCCTTTTGTCGAATGCTAGATCGGCACGCGCACGCGCAGTACGGTCTGCCCGGTGCCGGCGTCGACGACAAGGGTACCGCCGAGGGCGTCGACGCGGTGGGCGATCGAACGCGGCACGAATGCCTTTTCGTCGGCCTGCCCGTCGCTCGGGTTGCCGATCTCGATCACCAGTTGCCCATCTTCCTTGGCCAGCAGCACGCGGGCGGTACGGGCCCGGGTGTGCTTGCAGACGTTGTTGATGCCTTCAGTCACAATCTGGAACACCTCGGCCGCCAGGCGGTCGTTGATGCCGGGCGCGCCTTCGGCATCGAGCGTAACATGCACGTCGTAGAAAGCGCGCACCTGATTCAGCTGGCGCGTGAGGGCAAGTTGCAATTCCGGCTGCTCCTGGCGGCCATTGCGGAAGCGCTGGGCGAACTCGCGCATGTCGCCGATCACGCCGCTGCACATCTCCATCAGCCGTTCCAGGTCGGGCGCGACCATGTTGTCGTCGCCGGCCTGCTGGCGGATCGCCGCCACCGCATGGCGCAGGCCGATGTAGGGCTGGATGGTACTGTCGTGCAGGTCGCGCGCAATGGTCTGGCGCTCGCGGAAGGCGGCGTCCGA
>DAMABW010000118.1:0-11027 GCA_031999925.1 Massilia sp.
TGGGCACCCAGCAAAGCGGCATGGGCCCCGGCCCGTGGACCGAGGAAAGCAGCCGCTGGGACCTGCCGGGCGGCTCGATGCAGACCCAGCAAAGCGGCGGCAGCGGCCCGACGCAAAGCATCACGGACAGCCACCAGCGCCAGATGGAACAGCATTCGCAAGCCTGGGGCGAACTCGAGCAGCCCGTCGGTGGCCACCGCGCCGCCGACAGCGGCGTATCGGTCGCACCGCACCAGGGCGGCTATGCCGGGAACGCCCAGGCCGAACGCATGAATCCGCAAGACCCACGCCAACCCGAATTGCAGGGCGGTTCGCTCGGCAATCATCATGGCGTATCTCAACCTGCCTCACAGCCTGCCTCGCAGCCGGCCTACGGCAGCCAGTCGATGCAGTCCGGGCAGCAGGTGCAGTCGGCGCAAATGGCATCGACCGGGCAACCAGGCAATAGCCAGCGCGCCGAAGACCTGCCGCGCACGCCTGTGCGGCAACGTCAGGACAGTACCGACCGCGCCGGCTCGCAGACCGGCGAACAGGGTCGCGAACAGGGCGCCGACGTGCACCAGTCGAACGACGTCGCCGGCGGCCTGCCGCGCAGCCCCGGCAACGCCGGGCCGCGTACCGAAAACCAGGAATGGCAGCCCGGCGCCAGCATGAAGGACGAGCCGAATCCGGTGCACCAGTCGAACGACGCCGCC
The DNA here is from genome assembly GCA_031999925.1 of Massilia sp. Classification (GTDB taxonomy): domain Bacteria; phylum Pseudomonadota; class Gammaproteobacteria; order Burkholderiales; family Burkholderiaceae_D; genus Telluria. The sequence goes on from DAMABW010000118.1 coordinate 696, forward strand.
GGCGGCTATCCGAAGAGCCCGGCCGGCGCGAACCGCCTGGCGGGCGACCGCAAGATGGACGACGACACCGGGTTCTCGCGCAAATAATCCGCTATCCACCAGCTCCCATAAGCCCTGGCTTCGGCCGGGGACCTTCACCGGCTACCGCGAGGTAGCCGGTTTTTTTTATGTCCCGCGATGTGCGCTGACTATCGGCAATCAGGTTTCATGCACACGGAATCAATGCTGAGCCAGCAAATCCACGCGCCCGATGTAGGACTAATCTTTCTCCTTCAAGGAAATTTTGTGAAATTATTTGAGACGGTTTCGAGCATGAAAAGACGCTCGGATGACGGATTGACACAACAGTGTCGAACGTTCCTGGCGACGTCGGCACTTGATTCAGATTCAGAACACGCCACCACGCAGGAACTCGACCGTTTGTCGCGGAATCGAACCACCCTGATTATCGCGCACCGCCTGTCCACCATCGTCAACGCCGATCTCATCGTCGTCATGGACCGCGGGCGTCACACAGGGAGGGGAGCATGGAAGAAACGAACAGGGAGACTGTCGGCACCGGCCTCGGGCCGCCGCTCGGGCTGGCCTTCAGCGTGTCGGTGGTCGTGCCCACCTGCGGGCGCATGGACCTGCTCGACCGCTGCCTCGACGCCCTCACCCGCCAGACCCTGCCGGCCGGCGCCTTCGAGGTCATCATCGTCGACGACGAACCGAACCACAACACCCTGCACCTGGTGGCCGGCTGGCGCGCCCGCACGCTCGAGCGCGGCCCGCGCCTGGTGTACGTCGCCAATTCCGGCCAGCACGGCCCGGCGGCGGCGCGCAACCTCGGCTGGCGCGCCGCCCAGGCCGCGATCATCGCCTTTACCGACGACGACACCGTGCCCTCGCCCACCTGGCTGGCCCAGGGCCTGGCCGCCTTTACCGAGAACGTCGACGTCCTGTGCGGGCGCGTGGAAATGCCCTTGCCGGCCACGCCCACCGATTACCAGCGCACCGCGCGACAGCTCGAAACCGCCGAGTTCGTGGCCGCCAACTGCTTCTGCCGCAAGAGCATCCTCGAGCGCCTCGACGGTTTCGACGAGCGCTTCACCGAACCCTGCCGCGAAGACAGCGACCTGCACTTCCGCCTGCTCGGCATCGAGGCGCGCATCGTGCGTGCGCCGCAAGCCCTGGTCGTGCACCCGCTGCGTCCGGCACCCTGGGGCGTGAGCCTGCTGCACACGCGCCGCGCCGTGTTCGACGCCCTGCTCTACAAGAAGCACCCCGGCCTCTACCGCGCCAAGGTCGAGTCCGCGCCGCGCTGGGACCATTACCTGGCCGTGGCCGCGCTGCTGCTGGCCCTGGCCGGCTGGCTGGCCGGCAGCGCCCTCGTGTTCGGCTTGGCCGGCCTGGCCTGGCTGGGGCTCACGGCACGCCTGTGCCTGCAGCGCCTGCGCGGCACCGCGAAAACCGCTTCCCATATCGCCGAGATGATCGTGACCTCGGCCCTGATCCCTCCGCTGGCGGTGTTCTGGCGCCTGGCCGGAGCCGTCCGTTACCGCGTCCGCTTCACCTGAGGTTCCCATGCGCCGACTCAAGGTCCTGACCTGGCACACCCACGGCAGCTATCTGTACTACCTGTCGCAGGCGCCGCACGACTTCTTCGTCCTTTCGAAACCAGGCCGGCCGCCCGGCTATGGCGGGCGCTGCGGCCACATGCCCTGGGGCGACAACGTGCACGACCTGCCGGTGGCGCAGGTGCGCGGCCAGCAGTTCGACTGCATCCTGTTCCAGGACGACCACCAATGGGAAAAGGACCAGTACGCATTCCTGACGCCCGGCCAGCGCGCCCTGCCGCGCATCTACCTCGAACACGATCCGCCGCGCGCCCACCCCACCGACACGCCGCACCCGGTCGACGACCCGAACGTGCTGCTGGTCCACGTCACGCCCTTCAACGAGCTGATGTGGGACAACGGGCGCACGCCGACCACCGTCATCGAGCACGGCGTGCTGGTGCCCGAGACCGTGCGCTACCGCGGCGACATCGAGCGTGGCCTGGTCATCGGCAACCACCTGGCGCGGCGCGGACGGCGCATGGGGCCGGACCTGTTCCTGCGCGCCCGCGCCGAACTGCCGCTCGACCTGGTCGGCATGGCCGCCGAGGAACTGGGCGGCATCGGCGAGATCCCGCATGCGCAGTTGCCGGCCTTTGCGGCGCATTACCGCTTCCTGTTCAGCCCGATCCGCTACGCCAGCATGAGCCTGGCCGTGATCGAAGCCATGATGACCGGCATCCCGGTGGTGGCCTTTGCCACCGCCGAAATGGCCACCGTCATCGAGGACGGCGCCAACGGCTATTCCGACACCCGTTTCGAGCGCCTGGCCGAGTGCATGCGCGAACTGCTGCGCAGCCCTTCGCTGGCGCGCGACATCGGCCAGGCCGGCCGGCGCCGCGCCCAGGAACGCTTTTCGATCGAGCGCTTCAGCGCCGACTGGGACGCCGCCCTGCGCCAGGTAACCGACAGCTAGCGCGAGGCTGCGTGCGCCCAGGTCCATCCACACTCGCGGAATGTCCATAAGGAGCAGACATGGCAGTGATGCAGGAAAAGACGCGCGAAGCAGCGCTATTGACGATGAACGACACCACCTGGCCCTGACATGAAAGCGATCTTTCTCGACAAGGACGGCACGCTGATCGACAAGCTGCCGTACAACGTGGAACCGCGCCGCATCCGCCTGGCCGCTGGGGCCGGCCCGGCATTGCGCCTGCTGGTCAAGCTCGACTACCGCCTGTTCGTGGTCAGCAACCAGTCCGGCATCGCCGAAGGCCGTTTTGCGGAAGACGCCATGCACGCGGTCGGCGACCGCATCGCCGATCTGCTGTTCCGCGAAAACCTGATGCTCGACGGCTTTTACTATTGCCCGCATCACCCTGGCGGTACCGTTGCGCGCTATGCCATCGACTGCCATTGCCGCAAGCCCCTGCCCGGCCTGCTGTTAAAAGCCGCGATGGAACATGGCGTCGATCTGCGTTCGTCGTGGATGATCGGCGACATCCTGCACGACGTCGAAGCGGGCAACCGCGCCGGCTGCCGCACGATCCTGCTCGACAACGGCAACGAAAGCGAATGGCGCCTCGGTCCGCGCCGCATCCCCACCCGCATGGCGCCCGACCTGTACGCCGCCGCCGTGCTCATCGCCAGCCACGACAACGAATGACAACCCCCTGGAACCAGGCGCGCCACGTGCTGTGCGTGCGCCTCGACGCGCTGGGCGACGTGCTGATGTGCACGCCCGCCATGCGCGCATTGCGCGCCCAGCACCCCGAGCGCCGCTTGACGCTGCTGACGTCGCCCGCCGGCGCGGCGCTGGCGCCCTACCTCGACGATGTCGAGGCCGCCATCGCCTACGATGCGCCGTGGATGAAAAGCAGCGCCGCCTTGCGGCCGGAACAGCACCGCGACTGGATCGCTACGCTGGCGGGACATGGCTTCGATGCCGCCGTGATTTTTACCGGCTATCGCCAGAGTGCGTTGCCGGCCGCTGTCTTGTGCCAATTGGCCGGCATCCCCTTGCGCCTGGCCTATTGCCGCGAAAAGCCTTACCAGTTGTTGAGCGACTGGATCGCCGACCCCGAACCGGGTGCCATGCTGCGCCATGAAGTGCAGCGCCAGCTCGACCTGGTGCGCCACGTCGGCGCCGAGATCGCCGACGAGCGCCTGGCCTTCACGCCCGCGCCCGCCGACATCGATGCGGTGCGCGGCAGGCTCAGGCAAGCCGGCATCGATCCGGATGGGCGCTGGCTGGTGCTGCATCCCGGCGCCGGCGCACCGTCACGCCGCTATCCGCCGCATCACTGGCAGACCCTGGTGCGTGAGCTGAGCCGACGCGTCCGATGTCCGCTGGTCTTCACCGGCGCGGCGCACGAGGCGGCCTTGATCGAGGGGATTCGCGGGCCGGCCCCGGCGGACCTGCACTCGTTCGCCGGGCAATTGCATATCGGCGAACTCGGCGCGCTGGTCTCCCAGGCCTCGCTGGTGGTGAGCAACAACACCGGCCCCGCCCACCTCGCTGCGGCAGTCGGTACGCCGGTGGTCGACCTGGACGCGCTGACCAATCCCCAGCACACGCCCTGGCGCGTGCCGAGCCGTGTGCTGAACCACGACGTCGACTGCCGCAATTGCGAACGCAGCATCTGTCCGCAAGGCCATCACGAGTGCATGGAAAAACTGGCCCCGGGACAGGTGGTCGACGCGGTCTGCAGCCTGCTCAAGCAGACCGAGCCTTACCGGCGGAAGGAGATGCGCATGGCATGACGCCCTGCCGCATATCCGACACGCTTATTTGCGCTGCTGCACCATCGACGCAACCGCCGCTCCGCTCGTACGGAACAACTCGAGCGGAATCGCATTCGCCATTGCCTGCATGCCCAGGTCGTTCGGGTGCAGGTGGTCGCCGCTGTCGTAGGCGGGCAGCATGCGCGTCGGATTGGCCGGGTCGCGTACGGCGCGGTCGAAGTCGATCACGGCGTCGAACTCGTCGCTGCCGCGGATCCATTTGTTCACGGCCTGGCTCACGGCTTCTTTCTCGGGCGAGTAATAACCGGGGAAGACCGTGCCTTCGAACGGCGTCAGCGTCGCGCCGTACGCCGGAATGCCCTTGGCGTGGGCACGGGCGATCAACTGGCGGTAGCCGGCGATCAGGTCTTGCGCCGTCACGGTCTCGGTGACCGGGATGGTGCCGGTGCCCGGGTGGCCGATGTCGTTGATGCCGATCAGGACGATCAGGTGGCGCACGCCGCTGGTTGCCAGCACGTCGCGGTCGAAGCGTACCAGGGCGGCGCGTCCGAACAGCGGTTGCTCGCCAGGATCGCGCAGCAGGCGGTCGCCGCCGATGCCGCGGTTCACCACGCCCAGGCGGCTGTTCAGTGCGCGCAGCGCCGGCGAAGCACCCGCCGCCGCCTGCGCGCCGCCGGTCTTGCCGGTGCGCATGCCTGCGGTCGTGCCGTTGCGGATGTCGGTGCCGGCGCCGCCGGTCGCTGTGTCGCGCGTGGTCTGCAGGCGCAGCGCCAGCAGGTCGGGCCAGCGGCGGTTGGCGTCGACCGTGGTCACCGCGCCATCGGTAATCGAGTCACCCAGGGCGACAATCGCGCCGGCGCCGGGTGCGCTGACGTCGACTTCGGTCAGGAAGGGCCAGGAGGTGATGGTGCGCTGGGTCGGCAGCGTGGCCGCGCCGGTGAAGTCGCCCGGCAGCGACACGTAGTTGGTCTGGAAAGCCGACCCGTGCACGGCGGTGGCCTGGGCTTCGCCCGGCAGGTAGAGGCTGACGGCCAGGTCGCCCAGGGCCGGCACGTTCAGGTCGATCGGGTCGGACAGCACTGGCGCCCCGGCCGGCACCGTGATCGAGGTCGCGCCGCTGAAGGTCAGCACGCGGTCGCTGCCGGCCACGATGTCGGCGCCGGCCTGGCGCAGCGCGATGTGGGCGGCGCCGATGCGCAGCGGCGTGCTGCCGAGCTCGTTCGATACGCGGATGCGCACTTGCGAGCCGCCAATGCTGGTATGCACGATCAGGCGCAGGGTCTGGTCGGTGAAGGTCTGGGTCTGGGCCGGCAGCGGCGGCCCGGCGGGCGCGGTGCCCCAGGTGCCGACCCATTGCTCACTCGCGTCCCACAAGCCCTTGTCGGCGTGTGCGCTCAGCGGCAGCGCCAGGCTGGCCAGCGCCAGCGCGCCTGCGGCCAGCAGGCTGCGCAGCCGCGTGGACGATCGCGGCGAAGAATGAACGGACTCGGACAAGAACAGCGACTGCATCTTCATGTTTGCTCCTCGTTGTTGGGTGCGCCGCCGACTGGCGGAGCGCCCAATCTAACGAGCCCGACCGTTGCGAACAAGGTACAGGCAGCGAGCAACATTGCGCAATGTCGAAGCTTGAACAGAAAACCGATGAGCCGAGGGAACTTTATTGAAGCGGCTAAATAATTGCCGCTTCAATTGGGTCGAGCAAAATGCTTAGCGCGTCAGCTTGCGCGCATTTGGCAGGAAGGCCGTCGCCAGGCCCAGCAGCGGCAGGAAGGAAATCACGCCATACACCCAGACGATGCCATGCTTGTCGGCCAGTTCGCCCAACCCGGCCGCGCCGATGCCGCCGATGCCGAACATCAGCCCGAACATCAGGCCAGACACCATGCCCACGCGTCCCGGCACCGCTTCCTGGGCATACACCACCAGCGCGGCAAAGGCCGACGACATCACCAGGCCGATGGCAATCGCCAGTACCGCCGTCCAGAACAGATTGGCGTAAGGCAGCGCCAGCGCGAACGGCGCCACACCGAGGAAGGAAATCCAGATCACCGCCTTGCGGCCGATACGGTCGCCCACCGGTCCACCGGCAAAGGTACCGGCAGCCACGGCCGCCAGGAACATGAACAGGAACATCTGGCTGTGCTGGACGCTCAGATGGAAGCGCTCGATCAGGTAGAAGGTGAAGTAGTTAGTGAACGAGGCGATGTAGACGAACTTGGCGAACATCAGGATGCAGATCACGGCCACCGCGCGGATCACGCCGGCACGGTCCAGGCCCGCGCCCTGGCCCTGCGACAGGCTTTTCGCCTTGGCCGCGCCATGGTGGCGGCCCCAGTTGCTCAGGCGCGTCAGCACCAGGATCGCGACGATCGCCACCACCAGGAACCAGGCCACCGCTCCCTGGCCGTGAGGAATGATGATCGCCGCCGTCAGCAGCGGGCCGATCGCGCTGCCGGAATTGCCGCCGACCTGGAAGGTCGATTGCGCGGTGCCGAACTTGCCGCCCGAGCCCAGGCGCGCGATGCGCGAGGCTTCCGGGTGGAAGGTGGCGGAACCGATGCCGATCACGGCCGCCGCGACCAGCAGCATGTGGTAGCTGTTCGCCGTGGCGAGCAGGGCGATGCCGACCGCCGTCATGACCATGCCCGAAGGCAGGAGCCAGGGTTGCGGATGCTTGTCGGTATAGATGCCGACCCAGGGCTGCAACAGCGAGGCCGTGATCTGGTAGACCAGGGCCAGGATGCCGATCTGGCCGAAGTCCAGGGCGAAGCTGCTTTTGAGCATAGGGAAGATCGCCGGCAGCATGGCCTGGATCATGTCGTTGAGCAGGTGGGCCACGGCGGCGCCGCCGACGATGGGCAGCAGGAAGCCGTGCGGCTTCTCGGCAGTCGGGGAAACCGGCGCGGTGTCCGGCGCGCCGAGTTGGGAAGGTTTGGCAGTCATGAAAGATCGAAGTGTGAACGGCGCCCTGCCCGGCTGATGCAAGGGAGCTAGCGCAAGCCTGAAGCATAGGTCAGCCGGCGGTGGCCGTCTCCCGCTAAGCTGCCACCACCTGTAGAATTCCTGCCATGGCCAGTTCGAACACACCCTTGCACCCGTCCGAAAAACATCCGCACTTCGACCACCTGCCGCGTCCGCTTGTCGTCATGGAAAACCGCTGGCCGGCGGGTACCTCGACCGGCTGGCATACCCATCCGACCGGGCAACTGCTGTATGCGACCGAAGGCGTGATGCTGGTGAACACCGATGCCGGCTCCTGGGTCGTCACGCCGAACCGCGCACTGTGGATGCTGCCGCGCCTGCGCCACAACGTCACCATGTCCGGCGACGTACTGATCCGCACGGCCTACATCGACGTGGCGAAAGTGCCAACGCTGCCGCGGGAAAGCTGCGTGATGAACGTCTCGCCGCTGCTACGGGAATTGCTGGTCGAAGCCGTGCGCATTTCGCCGAGCGAGGAACCGCAAGGCCGCGACGCCCGCCTGATCGATCTGCTGCTCGACGAGATCCGCATGTCGCCGGTGCTGCCGCTGCACCTGCCGATGCCGGACGAAGGACGGCTGAGAAAGCTGTGCCGCGCACTGAGCGACAATCCGGCGGCGGACCATAGCGCAGCCGAATGGGCGGCGTCGATCGGTGTTGCCGAGCGTACCCTGCACCGTATGTTCGTGAAGGAAACCGGCATGACCTTCGCCACCTGGCGCGAGCAGGCGCGCCTGCTGCATGCGCTGCAGCGGATCGCGAACGGCGACAAGATCATCGACGTCGCGCTCGATTGCGGCTATGCCAGCCCCAGCGCCTTTGCGGCCATGTTCAAGCGCCATTTCGGTGTGACGCCGACCAGGTTTTTTGTTTAGCTACCCATGGAAGCGAAGAGTCGGTATAGACGGCTACCCAGCGCAGCGCAGCTTAATTCCAGGTAGAACTAAGACCTGAACGTCTGCTAACGACCCATTGCGGACCTTCAAGTGCCGCGTATTGGAAAATCGTTTAACAACCGCACACACTGCGATGACAATGGATGCAAGTAGCTTTAATCGATGGCAAAGGTGAATCGATGTTCTTGATTTAACTGGTCCGGCGTAATCTGCACTTCCATCTCAACCGCGCCTAGAGACCGCGTCTTTAACGTCACGCCAATCTCGGGCTCCATGCATGCGAGTTTTGCTTCACCTTCCATCGCTGCGAGCAACTTGTCTACAGCATGCTGCCAGTCGAAGATTTCGTTCGTGCGGATAAAGGCTCCCTGTACCAGCACAGTTGCACCGTTCTCAGAGCAGATCGCTGTAGCGTTCAGCCAATTTCCATCCCAGTAGTCGTCCGCGTCCCGGTACTGGTATCCGTGCACCCACAGCTTAAGGCCAGCAAGATGAAGATGTGGCTCGCCTAGTTCGTCTATGTAGCGGTTCATTCTCAGTAGCTTGTCTGGTGAAATGGTTTCGGTGTATGTCCGCTCCTGGCCGACAGCAGTCGGGCAGAATGGCTAAATGTAAGGCCATGTTAGAATCATGGCAACTAACAGTTTTTGGTTGGTCTGTTAAGCTGCTGAAAACGATGGCGGTGGTAAGGTCGTTATGACTCCGGCCCTACCCCACCATTTCGCGGCATCCTCGGATAGGAACCCGCCGCGTGCGGGCACCGGAAACAGCAGAGTCTAGTCTCCGTCGAGCGAGCGCAGGCCGGCAGAACGCTGCCCCAGTCGTTGGATTGTATTACGGATTTGCAAGTGATTTGAACAAGTCCTCATCTTTAACCATTTCACTCAAAAGCGCGGAAAAGTCCTCGGTTGATAACTTCTTCGTTTATTTTTGCGGTTGGAACGAAGAAAACTCGCTCCTCTATGGAGGAGCGATAAAGTTTTTCATAAGCCTTCTCGTCTCTTAAAGTAACCGCTTTTATTGCGCCCGTAACGTGCAATCCAAAAGTCCAACCTTGTGACATCGTGTACTCGAAATGCCGAATTTCAAGTTTTAGAGTAGTTCCTACTCCTTCTCCAGCCCTTAAGACTTTAAAGCCTTTGTTCTCAAGGACCTTAGTCACTTCAGTTCTTATTACATCGTCTAATTCCTGTGAAGCGGAGATCTGAGCGGCTGGACCGAATGTGTCTGCACGTTTTCCAAGCGACTTAGTAGCCCGTTCATCAACGACTTGTAACAAAACTGATGCATTTCTTCCTTGATCCGATTTTACAATTGGAATGGTGGGATCAAGTTTTGCTTGTTGCGCGTTGTAAGCACAGCCTTGTAACTGAATGAATGCTAAGACAATAAGTTGTGTAGTGAACAATCGCATCTTATAACGCCCCATATTTTAAGTTGTAGGTCCTCCGGATTGTATATCATCACGTCCTTTGAATCTTAGAAATTCGTGCTAAATTGAGTTAATACTGGCGGCATCTGCGCCCATCACGTGGTGCGTCCGACAGTTTGCTTAACACGGGAAGTGAGCGACTGGAAGTGGCCTTTACCAGCGGTGCGAAACAAGGCGATATTGCGTGCGAGTTCAATCAGCCTCTGGCGACGGTTCGAACGCGAATCCTTCGGCTCGATGGTTAATCCCGGTGTATTGGTGCGCTACGAGCAGACTGCGGCTCACGCGGCGCAGGATTACGCACGCTCGACCGGCATGGCGATCATGAAGGCTGTCGCGACGACGCTCGGCGGCAGTCTCGGCTGTGCTGGTGACCGTACCGAAGGACATTAAGACGCAGCGCACTCGAGCTAGGATGGATTTCCCGAGCCAGAGATCGTGTCTGTTCGCAAATCTAATAGTGCCCAGAGCGCGGCCTGGACGCCGTGGTAAAGCTGGTCCGAAATGCGCGTTGGCCGGTTTTCTATGGAGACAGGAGGCTGATTATAACAAGCCTGTTTCCGTTCCCGTTGGCCTCCAGAAGATGTCCGCTCTTGGCCGATAGCAGACCTGTTGTAGCGTCCGCCTCCGACCCATTGCTGACGGTCGCCTAGTCGATGCACGTGAGTCCAACTATTTTCTATGGACATCTGGCGCTTGTAGTCAGCCAAGGCAAGATTGAAATTACGGCAGAGGCTAA
>DAMABW010000119.1:0-11019 GCA_031999925.1 Massilia sp.
AACTCAGGCCTTGTTGGCGCGCTTGCGTGCGACCACGCCGGCGCCCAGCATGGCGATGCCGAACAGGGCCAGCGAACCCGGCTCAGGCACTTCGGTCGCCAGTTTGAACTGGCCGTTGTTCGAGAGCAGGAAGTATTCGCCCGCCTTGTTCTTGTAGGTCGTCCCTTTCTTGCAACCGTTGCCGGTGAAGCCGGAGAATTCGCAGACCAGTTCGCTCACCAGGTTTTTGCTTGGATTGGTGATGTTGTTGGCGTTGGTGAACGCGAACGACATGATCGATTCGGTCGACAGATCCTTGCCTTTACTGTTGAAGAAATAACCTTCCTTCAAGGCGCCGACCTCGGCCGATGCCAGCACACTGACCTCGCCATTCGAGATCGGACGGCCGCTCGCATCCACCAGTCCGCCGCCGCCAGCCAGCACGTTGAACGAGGCGATCTTGGTGCCCAGGTTGGCGCCGTAGGTCCCGGCGGTCGTGCCGTACTGGTTGACCGTGTTCTGGTAGATGCTGATGGTGCCGCCGGTAAAGGTAAAGGCGCCGTTGAAGGTGCCGGTGCCGGTGGCCTGGAAGACGGCGCTGATGTTGCCGCCAGCGTAGTTCTGCGGGAACAACTGGGCGTTGCTGTCTGCCTGCACGAGATTGAATACGGCGTGCTCGGCGAACGAGAAGGAATTGTTGCCGGTTGGGGTCAGCTGGATGAAGGCATTGCCGTTCACGTCCAGGTATTCGTTGATCTTCTGGCCATTGGCGAAACCGCCGCCGTTTGGATTGAAGACCCAATTGTTCAGGACTGCGCTGTTGACAGCCGCATGAGCGTTGGCAAACGAGAGGGCCAGGGCAGCGGCGCAGGTCAACTTCTTCAGAAAGTTCATAATCGGCTCTTTATCGATGGAAATCGGTTTTGCGAATACGAAAGAATAAGCAAGTCCTGTGCCACAAATATATTTACAAGTGGAATCAATTACTTAAAGGAATGTCGCCTGTCCCGACCGGAACAGTTGTAAAGAAACTCGACAGTACTTACCCACCAAGCATGACGTCGACAATAAAAAACGGCTCCCGCAGGAGCCGTTTTACTAGTACGACGAGTGCTTACGCGTAGCTGCGCAGGCGCATCGAAAACTCCTGCAGCGACTTGATGCCCGAGGCTTCCGCACGTGCGCACCAGTCTTGCAATTGCTGCAGCAACTGGTCGCGGGTCGAGTGCGAACGCTCCCAGATCGCGCCCAGTTCCACGCGCATCTGGTGCATGGTTTCCAGCGCCTTGCTGTGCTTGAACAGCTCGATCAGCTGGGCCTTTTGCGACACTTCCAGCTTGCCCGGCTCGCGCTGTAGCAGCTTGCGCGAGGATTTCAGGAAGCGCGCCTCGAGTTCGGCCTTGTGCTTCAGGTGCTCGAATTCCTCATGGAAGGCGTGCTTGACCGACTTGGCATACTTGGCCATCACATCGTAGCGGTTGGTAATCACCGATTGCAGGGTTTCGAGGTCGGCCACGACCTTGTCCTTGGCCAGCTTAGGCTTCGGCGCCACCTTTTTCACTTTCGCCAGGCCGACCATCTCCAGGGTACGGATGTACGCCCAGCCGAGATCGATTTCATACCATTTGCTCGACAGCTTGGCCGAGGTGGCATAGGTATGGTGGTTGTTGTGCAGCTCTTCGCCGCCGATCAGGATGCCCCAGGGGAAGATGTTGGTGGCCGCATCGTTGCAATCGTAGTTGCGGTAACCCCACCAGTGACCCAGGCCATTGATGATGCCGGCCGCGGTAATCGGAATCCACATCATCTGGATGGCCCAGATGCTGATGCCGATCACGCCGAACAGGATGAAGTTAATCACCAGCAGCGCCGAGACGCCGGCCCAGCTGTACTTGGTGTAGACGTTACGCTCGATCCAGTCGTCCGGCGTGCCGTGACCATACTTGTCCAGCGTTTCCTGGTTCTTGCTCTCGACGCGGTACAACTCGGCGCCTTCCAGCAGCACTTTCTTGATGCCGCGGGTTTGCGGGCTATGCGGGTCTTCCTCGGTGTCGCACTTGGCGTGGTGCTTGCGGTGGATGGCCGCCCATTCCTTGGTCACCTGGCCGGTGGTCATCCACAGCCAGAAGCGGAAGAAGTGGCTCGGGATCGCATGCAATTCCAGTGCGCGGTGGGCCTGGTGGCGGTGCAGGTAGATGGTCACGCTGGCGATGGTGATGTGGGTCACCACCAGCGTGTAGATCACGACTTCCCAGGCGCTCAGGCCGACAAGGCCGGTGGTCATGAATTCCAGCACCGAATGCAGGATGTTACTAAAGGTCATTACTGCTCCAAGTTAAGGTCAGACTATACTGCGCGCCGATCTTTCTCTGAGGCAGTCGCGCGAGGCGGCGCAAACGCGCCGGCCAAACAACCCCGCATTCTACGCACTTTCTCATGACGCACGGCACGAACAGCGCATATAAATGCGCTTCGTTGCCTATCGTGCGCCATTGCGTTAGCGGATATGCATCAAGTGCGCGGTGGCGATGGTGGAAGCTGGGGCGGCAGGCCCAGGCGGATGGCGCCGGCATGCACCAGCGCATAGATATTCCGGTTGACGGCGGAGATCACACCTCCGCTGCCCTTCTCCGGATCGATGATCGAAAAGCCCAGTTCCAACTCGTAGCCGTGCGGCCCGAAAGCGTTCAACTGCACCGATGGCGCCGGCTCGGCCACCACACGCTCGACCTCGTCGGCCTGGCGCGCCAGCAGCGCCATCACCTCGTTCAGGTCGCTGTCATAGGCCACCGTGATCTTCGTGTTCAGGCGTACCGCCTTGCTGGTGGCGGACTGGTTCATCACGACGCCGGTGATCAGCATCTCGTTCGGCAACAGGGTCTGGGTGCCGTCGAGCGCCTGCAACACCGTATAGCGGGTATTGATGCGCGCAACGCGGCCGGCATACTTGTCGACGGTAATCGGGTCGCCGATCGACAAACTGCGCTCGAACAGGATGATGAAACCAGACACATAGTTACTGGCAATACGCTGCATGCCGAGACCAAGGCCGACACCGAGCGCGCCGCCGAACACCGACAGCACCGTCAGGTCGAGCCCGACCAGGCCCAGGCTGACCAGCACCGACACCAGGATCAGCACTGCACGTCCCATGCGCGCCAGCACCACGCGCAGCGAACTGTGCATGCCTTCGAGACGCATCAGGCGTTCTTCCAGCGCGGCGCCGGCCCACAGGGCCAGCATCATCAGGACTACGACCGAGCTGACTGCCTGCAAGATTGCAAGCAGCGAAGCATCGTTTTTCCCGAGCGGGATCTTGCGGTGCTCGAGGAAATAGAGAATGTCCGGCCACTGGCCGGTCAGGTACAAGGCCACCCCGATCCACACCACCAGGGCCAGGATCTTCTCGAAGGTCTGCAGCGCCGTGCCGAGCGGACCGCGCCGTGCGAATACCCGCCGCAGCAGGTAAAACACCATCCGAATCAGGGCCATCGACGCGAACAGCGGCAAGGCCACGGCCAGCAGGTGGACGTTCTGGTACCTGGCCAGGATGAGCTTTGCAAGCCACACCCCCGTCGTGATCAGAAGCGGCGCCAGCACGCGGCCGAAACTTTCGACGCCGAGGCGGCGGATCGCGCCGGCGTTGTCGTCTTCGTGCAGCCAGCTGCGACGGATCAGGCGCGCCAGCAGCAGGCCGACCAGCACCGCGGCGACGATCGCCAGCGCCTGCCACAGGATGCGCGGGTTACTGATGTCCTCGAGCAGGTCCTGCAGCAGGTCGGTCAGCGGCATCGTTTGCACGTTGTGATTTACTCCGCGTCGGCTTCAGGCGCGGCCGCCTTTGGCGCCTTGGCGGCCATCGGCTTGCGCTCCAGCACGGCGGCGAAGAAACCGTCGGTCTGGTGCTTGTGCGGCAGCAGCTTCAGGTAATCGCCCATTTCCAGGTCGATCTTTTGCTCGGCCAGCACCTTGTTCATCGGCACCAACTCGAAGTCCGGATGCGAGGCCAGGAATTGCTCGACGATGACGTCGTTTTCTTCGTTCAGCAGCGAGCAGGTGGCGTACACCAGGCGGCCGCCGCCCTTCAGCAGGCGCGCGGCGCCGTCCAGGATCGACGCTTGTTTCTCTTGCATCTCGGCGACGGCGCCTTCCGGCTGGCGCCATTTGACGTCCGGGTTGCGGCGCAGGGTGCCCAGGCCCGAGCACGGCGCGTCGACCAGCACGCGGTCGATCTTGCCGGCCAGGCGCTTGATCTTGGCGTCGCGCTCGTGCGCGATCAGCACCGGGTGCACGTTCGACAGGCCGCTGCGCGCCAGGCGCGGCTTCAGCTTCGACAGGCGCTTTTCCGACACGTCGAAGGCGTACAGGCGACCGGTGTTGCGCATGGTCGCGCCCAGGGCCAGGGTCTTGCCGCCGGCGCCGGCGCAGAAGTCGACCACCATCTCGCCGCGGCGTGCGGCCAAAATCTGGGCCAGCACCTGGCTGCCCTCGTCCTGCACCTCGATCGCGCCTTCCTTGAACAGCGGCAGGCCTTGCAGGTTCGGCTTTTTCTTGACGCGCAGGCCGAGCGGCGAATACGGGGTTGGCTCGGCCACGATCGGCGCCTCGGCCAGTTTGGCGATGACCTCGTCGCGATTGGCCTTGATGGCGTTCACGCGCAGGTCGAGCGGTGCCGGGGTATTCAGCACGGCGGCCAGTTCCTGGGCTTCGCCTTCGCCGAACTGGGTCACCAGCTTGTCGTACAGCCACTGCGGCATGTTGGCGCGCGCCAGCGGCGGCAGCAGAGCACGGTCGATGTCCTTGATGCGGTTCAGGAAGGCGGTTTCGTCTTCCGTCAGGCCGCCAAGGGCGTCGATACCCACGGTTTCCGACAGGCCCAGCAGGGCCAGGCGGCGCATCGACGGCGTGCCGCCGGTGCCGCCGAAATCGGTGAAGAAGGTCTTGTTGCGCAGCACGGCGTACACCGCTTCGGCAACCACGCCGCGTTCGCGCGGACCGAGGCGTTGATGGTCCTTGAAGTAACGCGACAGGGTGACGTCGGCCGGGGCCGTAAAGCGCAAGATCTCGCGCAGCACCTCTTCGGTGTTGCCGAGAATTGCTGGTGGCAATCTCATGGAATTCCTTGAATCAGATACGTATAAAAATCAGGCGGGCTGTGCGATGCGCACGTCGCCTTGTTCGATGCTCAGCCTGTCCTCGACGAACAGGCGAACGGCGTAGGGGTACAGCTTGTGTTCTTCCAGCAGCACGCGTGCCGCCAGGGTGGCTTCGGTGTCGCCGGGCAGCACCGGGACGCGTGCCTGGGCCACCATCGGGCCATGGTCCAACTCGGCGGTGACGAAGTGCACCGTCGCGCCATGTTCGCCCTCGCCGGCTTCCAGGCACTTGCGGTGCGTGTCCAATCCGGGATGGGCCGGCAGCAACGACGGGTGGATATTCAGCATGCGTCCCTCGTAGTGCGCCACGAAGGGCGCCGTCAGGATGCGCATGAAGCCGGCCAGCACGACCAGGTCGGGCGCGAAGCGGTCGATCTCGCGCTGCAGGGCGGCGTCGAAACTGGCACGGTCCGGATATTCCTTGCTGGGCACCACGGCAGTCGGGATGCCGTGGGCCTCGGCAAACGCCAAACCGCCCGCGTCAGGCTTGTTGCTGATGACTGCCGCCACCCGCGCCGGCCACCCTTCCGACCGGGCCGCACGCACGACCGCTTCCATGTTGCTGCCGCGGCCAGAGATGAGGATGACGATGTTTTTCATAGCGCGCATTGTACCGTATGCGCCCGGCGACACTGTGGTATGGCAACCCCATAATCGGCCATGCACTGGCTAATTAGAGGCCTGCTGGATCGATCTCGAAGGAATAGAATACGCGGAAAGGAACACGCTTCTCGGCCCAGAATTCGGCCGCGTCGCGGAACACATCGAGCAGGGTTTCGCGCGCTTCCTTGTCGAACTTCTGCGTGTTGGGCAATTGTTCGAGCACGACCAGGAAACCTGGTTGGGGGCCGGCGCCATGGATCGTCTCGGTCAGCGTGGTCCGCAAGGCATCGAAATTCTTGCTGGAGGGTTTGGGGAAGTGGAAGTTTTCGCCGATACGGGCACACACCTGCTGCTTGGTCAACGTGTTGGCGCAGTGCGCATACAGGAAATGGTGGCCCATGCGCGCCGCCTCCGCCTGCAGTTCCGGCACCCGATAGGCCCGAATGGACTGCACAAGATTGGACGGCACTCTCATCAACAAACTCATTTTTCCCTCAAGTCGACCTGGTGTGGTGGTTCGAATCGCCGGGGACTGCTCACCATGCACGCCCGGGCGGCAACGCTGTTCTCCTAAATCGTTTCCACGCGCCAATAAACCCTATTTGTGTAAGGGTAACGTTTTGTAGTTACCGAAGCAACCCGAATGTGACTTTGCGGCTGAAAATTGAAAAAAGCCGCTGCATTTGAGGCCGAATCGATGTAATTTGGCGCGTTTTTCCATTTTGGCGCGCCCGACCTGCTCTGCCGTTCGCTGTTACATTTTGTTGCCACGTAGATCGGCTTTTCGGTCTGGACAGGATTAACATACAAGCGTGGATGGAAAACATCCTTCGACCAACCGCACCGAACGAACGAGGTTCAGCATGAACATGAAAACCAAACTGATGATTTCCGCCCTGGGCCTGGCCACGCTGCCGCTGGCCCAGGCTGCCGATTTCGAGGATTTCGGCCGCGTGGTGCGGGTCCAGCCACGCGTCGAGCAAATTCGCCAGCCGCGCCAGGAGTGCCGCACCGAGTACGTGCAGGTGCCGGTGCAACAGCAACGCGGCGCCGGCGGCTCGGTGGTCGGCGGCATCGCCGGCGCCCTGCTGGGCAGCCAGGTCGGCAGCGGCAGCGGTAAAGTCGCGGCAGCGGCAGCCGGTGCGATCGCCGGCGCCGTGGTCGGCGACCGTGTCGAAAACAATGGCCGCAACTATGATCAGGGCGTGCAGGAGCAGGCCGTGCGCCAGTGCCGCACCGTCGATTCCTTCGAATCGCGCACCACCGGCTACGACGTGACCTACGAATACCAGGGCCAGAACCACACCGCTTTCATGAGCCGCGACCCGGGCAACCGCATCCGCCTGCGCGTGTCGGTGCAGCCGGATGGGCAGTACTAATTAGTTAATTCAGCAATTCTTGCCATCGGTTCGGAGAACGCCCCCTCCTTCTCCGCACCGCCTTACCATCCCGTTGCGCTTGCGCAGCGGGAACCCCTCCCCCGATAATAGGCCGATTCAACAGGTCGCCCTATGCTCATCAAACGTAAATCCATCGAACTCGCCGAATCCTCGCGCCGGCCCGCACGCAAACCGAAATTCGCGCCCGTGACGCTGTCCGAGCAGGATGGCGTGCGCTATCTCCACTTCGGCACCGAATGGGTGCAGGGCGCCATGCGCATCCGAAAACCCGATTGGCCGGAACTCGAATACGCGCAGCAGATGATGGCCTGGATGCTGTTCATCGACTCGCCGCGCCGCATCGCCCAACTCGGCCTGGGCGCCGCCACGCTGACCAAGTTCTGCTACCGCCAGTTTCCGGATGCATCGGTGACCGCCGTCGAACTCAATCCTTCGGTGATCGCCATTTGTAACACCATGTTCAAATTGCCGCCCGAAGACGAGCGCTTCAACGTGCTCGAAATGGATGCGCTGGATTTTGTCGAAGACGCTGAAAACCATGGCGCCTTCGATGTGCTGCAATGCGATTTATATGACGCCACCGCCAAGGGCCCGGTACTCGATACGCCCGAGTTCTACCGCGCCTGCTACGATTGCCTGGCGCCGGGCGGCATCATGACCGTGAACCTGTTCGGCGACCATCCGAGCTACAACAAGAATTTGAAAGCGATGAAATTCGCTTTCGACGATGTCATCTGCCTGCCCGAGGTCCATGACGGCAATGTCGTGGCGCTGTGCTTCAAGACCGCGCCGCAGCTCGACAGCGCGGCACTGGCTGCGCGCGCGGCGCAGATCGTGGCGAGCACCAAACTGCCGGCCAAATCCTGGGTCAAGGGTATCGAAGCATCGCGCTGATCGCGCATTGAACAGAGGGATCGATGAACGCCAACGCACCGCAAACCGCTTCCCTCCCCCGCCCGCCCCAGCGGCCGAAGCGCCTGGATTTGCAGGCGATCTTTTCCTGGCTGCTGGCCGACGGCATCGTCGAAAAAGACAAGGTCAAGGCGCATTTCGCCCAGGCCCAGGGCATTTTGAAAAGCGCGGCCGGCTCGATGCATCCGCTCACGGCGGTGGCCCAATGCAAACTGCTGTCGAACCAGCCGCCGCACCGCCTGTTGACCCTCGACGTTCTCACCGAATGGTGCGCCGCCAAGGTCGGCCTGCCCTTCATCCGCATCGATCCCTTGAAAATCGACTTCACCCGCGTGGCGGACGTGATGTCGGCCAGCTATGCGGCGCGTTTCAATATTCTCCCGGTCGATATCAGTGCGACCACATTGACCGTGGCCACGGCCGATCCCTTCGCCATCGAATGGGAAAACGAAATCGCCCGGATTTCGCGCCGGCGCATCGAACTGGTGCTGGCCAATCCCCTCGACATCGCCCAGTATATTTCGCAGTTCTTCAGCCTGGCCAAATCGATCCGCGATGCCAGCAAGACGAATGCCCAGGATGTCGCGCTGCGCAACAACTTCGAGCAACTGGTCGAACTCGGCAAGGCGAATAAACAGTTCGATGCCAACGACCAGCACATCGTCAACATAGTCGACTGGCTGTGGGGCTATGCCTTCGAGCAGCGCGCATCCGATATTCACCTGGAGCCGAAACGCGAATTCGCCGCGGTCCGTTTCCGCATCGATGGCGTGCTGCACCAGGTGTACCAGGTGCCGGCCGCCGTGATGCTGGCCATGACCGCACGGATCAAGCTGCTCGGCCGCATGGACGTGATCGAAAAACGCCGTCCCCAGGATGGCCGCATCAAGACGCGCATGCATAATGGTCAGGAAGTCGAACTGCGCCTGTCGACCATGCCGACCGCCTTCGGCGAAAAGCTGGTGATGCGGATTTTCGATCCGGAAGTGGTGGTCAAGACCTTGCCGGAACTCGGTTTTCCGCCGCTCGATGCCCAGCGCTGGGATGCGCTGACCAGCCGGCCGCACGGCATCATTCTTGTTACGGGTCCTACCGGCTCGGGCAAGACCACGACGCTGTACACGACCCTGAAGGCGCTCGCCACCAACGAGGTGAATGTGTGCACGGTGGAAGACCCGATCGAGATGGTCGAAGCCTCGTTCAACCAGATGCAGGTGCAGCCGGGCATCGATTTGTCGTTTGCCGATGGCGTGCGTGCGCTGATGCGGCAAGATCCCGACATCATTATGGTCGGCGAGATCCGCGACCTGGCTACCGCCGAGATGGCAATCCAGGCCGCGCTGACCGGCCACCTCGTCCTGTCGACCTTGCACACTAACGATGCGCCGTCCGCCATCATGCGTTTGCTGGAGCTGGGCGTGCCAGACTATTTGCTGGAAGCGACCATGATCGGCGTGATGGCGCAGCGCCTGGTGCGTACGCTCTGTTCGGAATGCAAGGCGCCAGATGGCGAACTGAGCGACGATGTCTGGCAAAGCATCGGTGGGTCATGGAACCTTCCGAAGCCGGAGACAGTCTATCGGCCTATAGGGTGTCCGGAATGCCGGCAGACCGGGTATCGCGGGCGGACCGGCTTGTACGAGTTGCTGACGGTGTCGGAAGCGTTCACGCAGCTGATCGGGGCGTCGGCGGATCTGGCCGCGCTGCGCCAACAGAGCGTACTCGATGGCATGAAGCCACTGCGCATTGCCGGCGCCATGAAGATCATGGAGGGTGCGACCACGGCGGAAGAAGTGCTGAAGGTGACCTCGGCCCTGTCTGGCGGATGATGTTACGTTACCTCTGGCGCAAATCAAAATCGCCGGCTATAATGCTGCCTCTTTCGGGTCGTTAGCTCAGCTGGTAGAGCAGCGGACTTTTAATCCGTTGGTCGCAGGTTCGAATCCCGCACGGCCTACCACGAATTTAGCAGCAGCATTGAAGGCATCATGAGTGATCATGGTGTCTTTTTTGTTTTTGGCGTTTCTAAATTTCATCTTACAAAAAATTTAGCCTGAAGCATATACGAACGCGTCGACCAGGAGGCTGCCCGGTGGCCGGCCGGACCGGCCATCGTCGATGACGAGTTCGTATAGCCGGCGTATGCTCGAAAATACGGACAATGCGGCAGCGATCCGCTGCGTCAGTGCCATGCTCATGTGCAGATGCCCCCTCGGTAGTCGATGCAGACAAGTTGCTGTCGTGCAAAAGTGCAGAAACGCATTTGTCATCATGCCGCCCGATCCGGGCATTACCTTGAGTCAAGTCATTGTTGAGCAAAATCACGGTTTGCCGTGACAACAAACCGACAGACAAACCCTGCCTGCTCTACAACACAAACCCGGAAGGCCGTACCGCAAAGTTAACGGCAGGTATCATTTAATTGTCGAAACTTTTTACATTTCGGCAAAAGAAACGTTAAACGTACGTACAGGTTGTTGATTTATTTACAAATTCTTCACCTGGTTCGATTTTTGCTGAGTGACAACCAAGCGCTGGCTGAAAAGCCGCGTGAGTCAATCAAAAATCCCAAACTAGGAAAACTCATGAAAACTTCCAAGATCGCGCGCAGCATGCTTGCTGGCGCTGTTGCCATGCTGTTCCTCGCCCCCGCTGCGCATGCTGCCGTCATCTCCGTCGATTACTCCGCTTCGCCCATCAACGTTCCTAGCGACATCGACGGCGTTTATTTCAATTTCATCACTGGCGCCTACGGTCCGTCCGAAATGGTTGGCTACGACTTCAATCCTTACAACAATAACAGCGGCCTGACCTTCTATGGCGCCGCCGCACCGTCGGGCATTCTTGCCACCGGCACGCCGGGTACCCTGGCGCAAGCGCGCGTGCTGCAGTTCGGCGACCTGATCTCCTCGACCGGCCAGTTCAACCAGTTCCAGACCCGTGGCGATAACTTCCAGGCCGGCCGCCAG
>DAMABW010000120.1:0-10992 GCA_031999925.1 Massilia sp.
TGATGGGGATGGTGGTCGACGGCGTGACCGACGTCGTGCATTTGCGGGCGGAGCAGATTTCGCCGATACCGGGCGCGGACGGGGGCGCGATCGATTACCTGATCGGGCTGGGGGTGACGAATGGAAGGCGCTTGATCCTCGTGGATATCGACAGGCTGATGTCGATTAATAACGGGGCGCAGGGGGCAAGGCAGGTGGCGTGAGGTTCCGCTTGCCGATGATGAAACGGTGAGACTGGTGGGTACGAGTACCCACCCTACGTTAGACCGGATCTTGTAGGGTGGGTACTCGTACCCACCAGTGCGGCGGTTGAACGGTCGAAGCCCAACCGAAGATCACATCAAGCCGCCAACCCCTCCAACTGCTCCTGCAACTCCAGCCACTCGTTCTCCAGCGTCCCCAGGTCGCGCACACAGAAGGCCTGGTCCGCCACCAGGTTCTTCAATTCATCCTTCTTGTCCGCCTCGTAGATCGCCGGCTCCAGCAGGCGCGCATCGATGTCGGCCTTCTTCGCATTCAGCTTCGCCATCTGCTCTTCGACGCGCTTGAGGCGGTTCTCGATCGGCTTCTTCAGGGCCGCCACGCGCTGGCGCTCTTCGGCGTCGAGGCGTTTCTGCTCCTTGCGGTCGACGGCCGGCACTGGCGCCGCGGCGGCCACCGGGGCGGCTGCAGGCTTGCTCTCCTTGGCCATCGGCAGGCCCACCGTGCCTTTACCCAGCTTGGTCTGGAACAGCCAGTCCTTGTAGTCGTCGAGGTCGCCGTCGAAGGGCTGCAGCTTGCCCTCGGCGACGATGATGAACTGGTCGGTGGTGGCGCGCAGCAGGTGGCGATCGTGGGAGACCACCACCAGCGTGCCTTCGAACTGGGCCAGCGCCAGCGTCAGCGCCTCGCGCGTCTCCAGGTCCAGGTGGTTGGTCGGTTCATCGAGCAGCAGCAGGTTCGGGCGCTGCCAGACGATCAGGGCCAGCGCCAGGCGCGCCTTTTCGCCGCCCGAGAAGGGCTTGATCGGGCTGGTGACCATGGTGCCCGGGAAGTTGAAGCCGCCCAGGAAGTTGCGCAGCTCCTGCTCGCGCACGGTCGGCGCGATCTTCGCCAGGTGCCACAGCGGCGACTCGTCGTGGCGCAGCATTTCCACCTGGTGCTGGGCAAAGTAGCCGATCGACAGGCCCTTGCCGACGGTGGCGGTGCCGTTCACGGGCGCCAGTTCGCCGGCGATGGTTTTAATGAGCGTCGACTTGCCGGCGCCGTTCACGCCCAAGAGGCCAATGCGCTGGCCGATCTGCAGCGAGAAGTTCACGCGCTTGACGATGGTCTTGCTGTCGACCTTGTCGCCGTGGGCATCCAGGATCGGATAGCCGGCGTCCACGTCTTCCATCACCAGCAGCGGGTTCGGCGCGGCCAGCGGCTCGCGGAACTCGAACGAGAACTCGGCGGCCGCGCGCAGCGGCGCCAGTTCTTCCATCTTCGCCAGCGCCTTCATGCGGCTTTGCGCCTGGCGCGCCTTGGTGGCTTGCGCCTTGAAGCGGTTGATGAAGGATTCCAGGTGGGCGCGGGTGCGCTGCTGCTTTTCGAGGGCGCTGGCAGCCAGCACCATGGCGGCGGCGCGCTGGCGCTCGAACGAGGTGTAGTTGCCCGAGTAGCGCTTGAGTTTCAACTCGTCGATGTGGACCACCACGTTGACGATTTCGTCGAGGAAGTCGCGGTCGTGGGAAATGATGATCAGGGTGCCCGGATAGCGCTTGAGCCAATCCTCGAGCCAGATGATCGCATCCAGGTCCAGGTGGTTGGTCGGTTCGTCGAGCAGCAGCAGGTCGGATGGGCACATCAGCGCCTGCGCCAGGTTCAGGCGCATGCGCCAGCCGCCCGAGAAGCTCGCCACCGGCTGCTGCATCTGGTCGAGCGAGAAGCCCAGGCCCAGCAGCAGCTGTTCGCCGCGCGACTGCACGGTGTAGGCGTCGGCATCCATCAGCGCGCTGTGGACGTTGCCCATCGCGATGCCGTTTTCCTCGGTATGCGGCGCGGCTTCCAGCGCGTCGAGTTCGGCCTGCAGGCGGCGCAGATTGACGTCGCCGTCGATGGCGTATTCGAGGGCAGGGCGGTCCAGCGCCGGCGTCTCCTGCGCCACGTAGGCCATGCGCCATTTGGCGGGGAAGTCGATCTCGCCCCCATCCGGGTGCAGCTCGTTGCGCAGCATGGCGAACAGGCTGGATTTGCCGGCGCCGTTGGCGCCGATCAGGCCGATCTTGTCGCCAGGGTTCAGGGTCAGGTCGGCGCCTTCCAGCAGCGGCTTGGTGCCGCGCATCAGGCTGACGTTCAGGAAGCGGATCATGCGTCGGTTTCTATATCAGGCGTTCTGGAGCTGCTCGGCGGTGAGCAGGAACACGGCGTCGTCGCCGGCGCTGGTGGTGAGCCAGGTCAGGCCGAGGTGGCCAAAGGCGGCTTCCGCGTACTCGGCTTCGTTGCCGATCTCGACCACCAGGATGCCTTCCGGCGTCAGGCGTTCGGCGGCGCCGGCCACGATCTTGCGCACCAGGTCCATACCGTCTTCGCCGCCATGCAGGGCGATCTGCGGCTCGCGCAGGTATTCCGGCGGCAGCTTGGCCATCGACGACGCGTTCACGTACGGCGGATTCGTGACGATCAGGTCGTACTTCTTGAACGGCACGTTCTCGTACAGGTCGGATTCGATCGGGTTCACGCGGCCTTCGAGCTTGTAGTCGCGGATGTTACGCTCGGCCACGGCCAGCGCATCGGTCGAGATGTCGACCGCATCGACCACGGCGTTCTGGTAGACGTCGGCCATCATGATCGCCAGGCAGCCGGAACCGGTGCACAGTTCGAGCACGTTCTCGACCTCGAACGGGTTCGTTACCCACGGGCTGAAGAAGTTCGGAATCAGTTCGGCGATGAAGGAACGCGGCACCAGCACGCGCTCGTCGACGTAGAAGGCATAGGTGCCGAGCCAGGCTTCATTTGTGATGTAGGCGGCCGGCACGCGCTCGCCCGTGCGGCGCTCGATCACCTGCAGCACCTGCAGCACTTCCTCCGGCAGCAGCTTCGCATCCAGGAAAGGATCGAGGCGGTCGAGCGGCAGTTTCAGGGTATGCAGGATCAGGTAGGCCGCTTCGTCGAAGGCCTCGGCGCTGCCGTGGCCGAAGAACAGCTTGGCCGCATTGAAGCGGGTGACGGCGTAGCGCAGCAGGTCGCGCGGGGTGCTGAAAGGCGTGGTGGTCATGGTGTGTTCTCGCAGTGAGCGGCTCGATAATTAGACAGCAGCCAGCAGGTGTTCCAGCGTACGGCGGTAGACGTTCTTCAAGGGATCGATAAAGCGCAGTTCGACGTGTTCGTCGATCTTGTGGATGCTGGCGTTGGGTGGGCCGAATTCTATCACCTGGGGGCAGATGCGGGCGATGAAGCGGCCGTCGGAAGTGCCGCCGGTGGTCGACAGTTCGGTGCTGACGCCGGTTTCGTCACCGATCGCCTTGCACACCGCATCCGACAGCGTGCCCTTCGGGGTGAGGAAGGGCTGGCCCGACAGCGTCCAGTCGAGCCGGTATTCGAGGCCATGGCGGTCGAGGATGGCGTGCACGCGCGCTTCCAGCCCCTCGGCCGTCGAGGCGGTCGAGAAGCGGAAGTTGAAGTCGATCGTCATGTCGCCCGGGATCACGTTGGTGGCGCCGGTGCCCGAGTGGATGTTCGAGATCTGCCAGGTGGTCGGCGCGTAGTACTCGTTGCCTTCGTCCCAGACTTCGGCCGCCAGTTCCGCCAGAGCCGGCGCGGCCTGGTGGATCGGGTTGCGCGCCAGGTGCGGGTAGGCGATGTGGCCCTGGATGCCCTTGATGACCAGGTGGCCCGAGAGCGAACCGCGGCGCCCGTTCTTGATCATGTCGCCCAGGATGTGGCTGGAGGTCGGTTCGCCGACGATGCAGTAGTCGAGCGTTTCGCCGCGTTCTTCCAGCATGTCGCAGACGACCACGGTGCCGTCTACGGCCGGGCCTTCCTCGTCGCTGGTGATCAAGAAGGCGATCGAGCCGAGGTGGTCGGGGTTCGCGGCAATGAACTCTTCGCAGGCGATGACCATGGCGGCGATCGAGGTCTTCATGTCGGCGGCGCCGCGGCCATAGAGTTTGCCGTCACGGACGGTCGGCACGAAGGGAGCGGACTGCCATTGATCGACCGGGCCGGTCGGCACCACGTCGGTGTGGCCGGCGAACACGAACACCGGCGATTCAAGGCCCTTGCGCGCCCACAGGTTGGTGACGCCGTTCGAGACAATCGTTTCGCAGACAAAGCCCAGCGGCGCGAGCAGCTCGGCCAGGCGTTGCTGGCAGCCCTTGTCGTTCGGGGTGATCGAATCGAGCGCGATCAGTTCCTGGGCCAGGTCGAGGGTGCGCGAAGCCTTGGCGATCATGCGGCCTCCGCGAAGATGCGGGTGTACTGGTCTGCCGAGAAGCCGACCGACAGCGGGCCGGCGCCTTCCAGCACCGGGCGCTTGATCACGGACGGGTTTTCCAGCATCAGCTCCAGGGCGGCGGCCTTGTCGGTGATGGACGCCTTGCGCTCGTCGGAGAGGTTACGCCAGGTCATGCCTTTGCGGTTCACGAGGACTTCCCAGTCCAGTTGTTCGAGCCAGCGCGCCGCGAGTTCGCGCGGCAGGCCTTGTTTCTTGAAGTCGTGGAAGCTGAAGTCGTGATTGTTCTCAAGCAGCCAGGTACGGGCTTTCTTGACGGTGTCGCAGTTGGGGATACCGTAGAGGGTGATGGTCATGGGCGTAATCGTGCGAGGCAAGGCGGGCTTGCGGTGTGGCGGAAATCGGGAAGGGGCGAGGATAGCACAGGCGGTGTCTGCCTGTTTAGATGATATTCTTGGGAAACTTTCAATCCAGCGAGTCTGCACATGAAGCCGATAGCGCGGTTCCTTTTCTTCGCGTGCGTCCTGGTTCGTCAGTCTGGCACAGGCACAGCGATGTCGTGCCGGCGCCTTAAGCATTACCCGCCAGGCGTGGCCCCTTCTGTCGTTGTTGCTCCTCAGCGGTGCTGCCGAAGCAGGACATCCTGCCTTATGCGGGAATGCATCGAGTTGGTCGTCGGCGACATTCGTCTCGGCCAGTTCGGACGAGGCCGGAACGGGCGTCAGTATCCAGCGCTACAGCGACGCTGTACGGATCGACTTGCATAGTCCTGGACAACAGAAGTCCCTGATCATGCTGGAGACCGGTGAGCGACTCTTTCGTGGAACAAGGTCGGGTAACGAGGACTTCAGATTCGCCGACATCGCGGCCGTGGCGCCGATTCACTACCTCCAGCAACGATTTCCGACACCTTGCGATGCAAGGCGTGCAGCGGCGTTCCATCTCAGGATAGGTAAGGACGATCGGTCAAGCGGCGGCGCGGACAGCGTCACCGGGACCATCGATGCCGACAACGATTCATTGCAATACACGCTGGACTTCCATGCCAACGGTGCGTCGAAACCGCAGAAGCGCATTCATGGGAAGTGGTCGGCTGCCGCAATGATTCCGATTCCCCTCGATACGCCGATCGGCGGGTGGTCGGTGCAGCGCAATAACGCCGGACCGATCGAGAACATCCAGTCGACAACGATCCAGGATTTCCAGCAAGGAGAGCAAGCGCGCGCAGGCAGTCGCTAGCAGCAATCGCTGGAAGATGAGGTTGCTATCAGCTGTTCAGCGTGAACTCGGTAAACGTCGGCGAATCCGGCTCGTCCTTCTTGTTCTGCTCGTTCGCATCCTTGGCCGGCCCGTTGTTCATCAGCCAGAGCAAGTTGGTGGCCGAATCCGCATTCGCCAACGCTTCTTCCTGCGTCACGAGATTCGCCTGCACCAGCGCCAGCAGCGCCGCTTCGAAGGACTGCGACCCCGGCGACAGGCTCTTGTCCATCGCTTCCTTGATCTGCGAAAGCTCGCCTTTTTCGATCAGGTCGGCGATGTAGCGGGTGTTGAGCATGATCTCCACCGCCGGTTGGCGCGTGCCGCCGGCGGCTGCGCGCACCAGGCGCTGCGAGACGATGGCGCGGGTCGCCGAGGCCAGGTCCTGCAGCAGGGCGGGGCGGTTCTCGATCGGGTAGAAGCTGATGATGCGGTTCAGCGCGTTGTAGCTGTTGTTCGCGTGCAGGGTGGCGACCACCAGGTGGCCGGACTGGGCGTAGGCCAGGGCCGCGGTCATGGTCTCGCGGTCGCGGATTTCGCCGATCAAAATCACGTCCGGTGCCTGGCGCAGCGAGTTGCGCAGGGCCATGTTGAAGTCGAGGGCGTCGCTGCCGATCTCGCGCTGGTTGACGATCGATTTCTTGTTCTTGAAGAGGTATTCGATCGGGTCTTCCAGCGTCAGGATGTGGCCGGTGCGGTGCTCGTTGCGGTAGTCGAGCATCGAGGCGATGGTGGTCGACTTGCCGGAACCGGTGGCGCCGACCACCAGCAGCAGGCCGCGCTTTTCCATGATCAGTTCGGACAGCACCGGCGGCAGGCCGAGTTCGTTCAAGGGCGGGATCGTGGCCGGCACGAAGCGGAACACGGCCGAGATGCTGCCGCGCTGGCGGAAGGCGGACAGGCGGAAGCGTCCCAGGTTGGGCACCGAGATACCCATGTTGAGCTCATTGTTGCGCTCGAGTTCTTCGCGCTGTTCTGGCGTGGTGACTTCCGACAGCAGGGAGAGGATGTTGCTCGGGTCGAGCTTGTTCTGGTTGATCGGGATGAGGTTCCCGTTGATCTTGATGTGGACGGGGGAGTTCACCGCGAAGAACATGTCCGACGCGTTTTTTTCCTTCATGAGTTGGAACAGGCGGTCCATGGCCATGGTGGTTTTCCCCGGTGGTGCAGTTTGTTCGATAAATCATGCGTTGGTTGAACGCGTGGGCACGGGGCGCCCACCCTACGCTCGCATACGGTATCGGTCATGAATACCGCAATGTTGATGCATGTAGGGTGGGCGCTCCTGTGCCCACGCGTCCAACCAGCTTTAAATCAGCCGCGAAGCGACATCAAATCCCGCGCAGCAGCTCGTTGATACCGGTCTTCGAACGCGTCTGCGCATCCACGCGCTTGACGATCACGGCGCAGTACAGGCTGTACTTGCCGTCGGCCGACGGCAGCGAACCCGAGACCACGACCGAACCCGACGGCACGCGGCCGTAGGTGACTTCGCCGGTTTCGCGGTTGTAGATCTTGGTCGACTGGCCGATGTACACGCCCATCGAGATCACCGAGTTCTCTTCGACGATCACGCCTTCGACGATTTCAGAACGGGCGCCGATGAAGCAGTTGTCTTCGATGATGGTCGGGTTGGCCTGCATCGGTTCCAGCACGCCGCCGATGCCGACGCCGCCCGACAGGTGGACGTTCTTGCCGATCTGGGCGCACGAACCCACGGTGGCCCAGGTGTCGACCATGGTGCCTTCGTCGACGTAGGCGCCGATGTTGACATAGGAAGGCATCAGCACCACGTTCTTGCCGATGAAGGAACCGCGGCGTGCGACGGCCGGCGGCACCACGCGGAAGCCGCCCTTGGCGAAGTCTTCGGCGCTGTAGTCGACGAACTTGGTCGGCACCTTGTCGTAGAACTGCATGCCGCCGCCTTCGACAGGCACGTTGTTCTCGAGGCGGAACGACAGCAGCACGGCCTTCTTGATCCACTGGTTGACGATCCAGTCGCCGCCTTCCTTTTGTGCCACGCGCAGGGTGCCCGCGTCGAGGCCGGCCAATACCTCGGCCACGGCGTTGCGCACGTCGGCCGGGGCGGTCGATGGGCTGAAGTCCGCGCGCTGTTCCCACGCGGTGTCGATGATGTTCTGGAGTTGTTGGGTCATGATTGAATGATCTCTGTTTCAGGATGCCGAATGTCGGGCTTTAATGCAGGGACTGGCAGAACTGGACGATGCGCGTGGCTGCTTCCAGCCCTTCGTCGACGCCCGCTACCAGCGCCATGCGGATGCGGTTGCGGCCCGGATTGGTCCCGTGCGCGTCGCGCGCGAGATAGGAGCCGGGCAAAACCGTCACATTATATTCGGCGTAGAGACGGCGTGCGAACTCGGTGTCGGAAAGGCCGGTCCGGCGCACGTCGGCCCACAGGTAAAAGCCGGCGTCGGGCAGTTCGACGTCCATCACCTGGCGCAGCATCGGCGTGATCAGGTTGAACTTTTCCTTGTACAGCGTGCGGTTGTCCTGCACGTGGGTCTCGTCGTTCCAGGCCGCGATCGATGCCGCCTGCACCGGCGGCGACATGGCGCCGCCGCAATAGGTGCGGTACAGCAGGAATTTCTTCACCACGGCCGGGTCGCCGGCGACGAAGCCCGAGCGCATGCCCGGCACGTTCGAGCGCTTCGACAGGCTCGAGAAAACGATCAAGTTGGCGTACGGACGCTCGCCCGTGCTGCGCCCCAGCTGGTGCGCCGCTTCCAGCGCGCCCAGCGGCGGGGTCGAGCCGCAGTAGATCTCGGAATAACACTCGTCGGCCGCGATCACGAAGCCGTGGCGGTCGGAGAGCGCGAACAGTTCGCGCCAGTCGTCGAGCGAGAGCACGGCGCCGGTCGGGTTACCCGGCGAGCAGATATACAGCAGCTGCACGCGCGCCCACACGTCGTCCGGCACGGTGCCGAAATCGGGCGCGAAGTTGCGCGCCGGGTCGGAGTTCACAAAATAAGGCGAGGCGCCGGCCAGGTAGGCCGCGCCTTCGTAGATCTGATAGAACGGATTGGGGCTGAGCACCAGCGGGTCGGGGCGGCTGGCGTCGACCACGGCGTGGGCGATGCCGAACAGCGCCTCGCGCGAGCCGTTCACCGGCAGCACCATGGTGGCCGGGTCGAGCGCGGGAATCCCGTAGCGGCGCTCGAGCCAGTTGGCAATCGCCGCGCGCAGCGGCTCGCTGCCGATCGTACTCGGGTAGTTGGCCAGGCCGGCAATCGCGTGGGTCAGGGCTTTTTCGATAAAGGCGGGCGTCGGGTGCTTGGGCTCGCCGATGCCGAGGCTGATCGGCGTGTAGTCGGCACGCGGGGTCACGCCGGCGAAGAGTTCGCGCAGCTTTTCGAAGGGGTAGGGATGGAGTTTGTCGAGATGTGGATTCACGAGGGTCCCGGAGGCGATGCGATATTCGGAAGCGGCCATTATAGCGCCGATAAAAAAGGCGCTGCGGCGGGTGTCCCGTTACAGGAAACGCTCGCGCCAGGCCCCTGGATTGGTGCCCGACCATTCCTTGAACGCGTGGGTGAACGCGCTCTGCTCCTGGTAGCCGAGCAGGAAGGCGATGTCGGCCAGCGACAGGCCGGGCTGGCGCAGGTAATCCTGGGCCAGCGCATAGCGCGCACTGTCGAGCACACCCTGGAAGCTGGCCCCGGCCTCGCTCAGTTTGCGCTGCAGGGTGCGCGGCGACAAATCGAGTTCCTGGGCGATGCTGGCCAGGCGTACCCGGTCGTGCGCCAGGTTGCGGATGATGGCGGCGCGCACCTGGGCGACGATCGCCGGCGCGCCCTGTTCGCGTTGGCCCAGCAGGCGCTCGGCGTGCTGCTGCAGCACCGGATACAAATTGACGTCGGCGTTCGGCACCGGCAGCGCGAGGATGGCTGCGTCGAATTCGCCGCTGTTGGCCGGCGCATGGAACAGCGGGCGGCTGCCGAACACGCGTTCGTACTCATCGAGGCTGGCATCGCTGCCGTGGGCGAATGCGACCCGCGCCACCGGCAGCGCGCCGCCCGCCAGCCAGCGCCCGAAGGTCTGGATGCCGGCGAACACGCTCTCCACCAGGTGGCGGCTGGCGTCCGGATAATGGCTGATCCATTCGTAGCGCGCGGTGATGCCTGCCACCGTCACCTGCGAGCGCCCGAGGTCGTGGGCCAGCGCCTCGTAGCGCATGGTCTGTTCCAGCGCTTGCCCGATGTCGCGGCAGGCCAGCAGCACCAGGCCGTACACGCTGTAGCTGCCGAGCTTGACGCATTCGCCCACGTGCAGGCCGAAGTGGGGATCGCGGGCGAGTTCGGCGCCGGCGTCGAGCAGGCGGATGTAGTCGGGCGCGGCAAGCGAATCGGGCAGGGGTGCCAGGCGTCCGGGCGCCAGGCCGGTAGCGTGCGCCAGCGCCTCAGGCGTGACGCCGCGGGCGCAAGCGGCATCGAGCAGCGGCTGCAGGTAGGAGCCGGTCACCCGGTGCGAGGGGCTTGGCGCAATCGAACAAGGCTTTGTCATAAAGGAGCAATACGGCGGCACGCTTCTCGCTTACTCTTCGCGAATGTTGAAAGAGTATAAAGGGAAATCGGCATGAGGCGGTGGAATGGCTGGGGCGACGACACGGTCGATGTGGCATTGAATGGCGAGGCGCTGGCCTTCCTCGAAGGGCGCATCGGCGCGGGCAAGGCGCCGCTGGACGCCGGTTTCGAGGAAGCCTGCGCCGGGCTGGCGCCGGGCCGCCTGGCGCCGCACCCGCTGGTCGACGCCACCCCGGCCACGCGCGCCCTGCATGCGCTCGGCCAGAGCCTGCCCGACTGGCTGCGCCTGCGCCATGGCCGCCTGGGTGCGGTGCCCGATGGCGTCGCCTTCCCCGAAAGCGCCGAGCAGGTACGCGAACTGCTGACGTACGCCCGGTGCTGCGGCGCCGCCGTGATTCCCTACGGCGGCGGCACCAGCGTGGCAGGCCACATCAACGTGCACGACGCCGCGCGGCCGGCGCTGTGCATCGACATGCGGCGCATGCGCGGCCTGGTCGCACTCGACCGCGAAGCCCAGCTGGCGACCTTCGGCGCCGGCGTCACCGGCCCCGACCTGGAAGCGCAATTGCGCGCCCACGGCTACACGCTCGGCCACTTCCCGCAATCCTTCGAATATTCCACCCTGGGCGGCTGGGTGGTCACGCGCTCTTCGGGCCAGCAGTCGCTGCGTTATGGCCGCATCGAAGCGATGTTCGCCGGCGGGCGCGTGGAAACGCCGGGCGGCACGCTGGAGATTCCGACCTTCCCGGCCTCGGCCGCCGGCGTCGACCTGCGCGAGATGGT
>DAMABW010000121.1:0-10978 GCA_031999925.1 Massilia sp.
GCAAACCGTCCTCCAGACCACTGTGCTTCGGCATGGGAAGGTCGGACGGCTTCACCTGCCAGCCCGGAGACCGGCCAAAAGGTGGAAGCGTATCGAACAATGCGCTTCTGTTCAATCTGGCCTACGGGGACGTGGGCTGGTTGTCCGACCCAGGCTTATCATGACCTTTCACGTTTCACGGCAAGCGGCCGCATCGTCGCTCGCCCTCGCCATGGCCGCGCCTTTCGCGTGCGCCGAATCCGCATCCATCGCTACGCCCATCGACACTGTCGTCGTCACCGCAGCCCGCACGCCGCAACGCGCCGACGACGTCATCGCCCAGACCACCGTCATCCACGCCGAAGAGATCGCACGCTCGGGCGCCGGCTCGGTGGCCGACGTGCTGCAGCGCCAGCCCGGCATCGAGATCACCCGCAACGGCAGCGCCGGCGCCAGCACCAGCGTCTACCTGCGCGGCGCGAATGCCAACCAGGTCGTGGTCCTGTTCGACGGCGTGCGCATCGGCTCCTCGACCAGCGGCACCGCCAGCTGGAACGCGATTCCCCTGGAAGCGATCGACCGCATCGAAGTCGTGTACGGTCCCCTGAGCACCCTGTACGGCGCCGACGCGATCGGCGGCGTGATCCAGATCTTCACGCGCAAGGGCGAAGCGGGCCTGAACGCTACCGCCTCGATCGGCGCCGGCAGCGAATCCACGCGCCAGGCCAGCGCCCACATCGCCGGCGCCAGCGGCGGCGAACACGCCGTCAGCTACGCCTTTGGCGCCGGCCACGACGAATCCGACGGCTTCTCCGCCACCAAGCCAGGCGCCTCCGGCTACAACCCGGACGACGACGGCTACCGCCGCACGAATATCCATGGCCGCGTGGCGGTAGCGATCGCGCCAGGCCATGAAGCCGGCGCCCAGTTCCTGCACAGCCGCCTGCGCGCCCAGTACGACAGCGGCGCGGGCAGCTTCGACACCAACAACCGCCAGGACCTGAACACGGCATCGGTCTTCATGTCGAACCAGTTCGCACCGAACTGGCGCAGCACGCTGCAGCTGGCGCGCGCCGAGGACAAGCTGGGCAGCTTCACCAGTGCGGCGGCCAGCGGCGCCAGCCAGATCGACACCCAACAAGACGAATTCACCTGGCAGAACACGCTCACCTTCGGCAGCGACACCCTGCAGCTGCTGTACAGCCACCGCAAGGAAGAAGTGGCATCCAGCGCCACCCGCGCCCTGGAACGCGAGCGCATCACCAATTCCTACGCCGCCGCCTACGCGCTGCGCCGCGGTCCGCACCTGGTGGACGTGAGCGCACGCCAGGACCGTTCCGTGTACGGCGACAAGAACACCGGCGCCGCGGGCTACGGCTATAACTTCGGCAACGGCCTGCGCGCCACCGCCAGCATCGGCTCGAGCTTCCGCGCACCGACCTTCAACGAGTTGTACTACCCGGGCTATGGCGTCGACACCAACCAGCCCGAGCGCGGCCGCAACGCCGAACTCGGCCTGCGCTACGATAGCCGCGCCGTGCAGCTGGACGCCACCGTCTACCGCAACCGCCTGACCGACATGATCGTCTCGGCCAATCCCTGCCCGGACAACCGCGACGGCCGCACCGGCAGCTGCGCCTACAACGTCGCCTCGGCCACGCTCGAAGGCGTGACCCTGGCGGCCAGCACCCGCATCGGCGCCCTGCGCCTGCGCGGCAGCGCCGACTGGCAAGACCCGCAGGACAACGGCAGCGGCAAGCGCCTGGCGCGCCGCGCCGCCAAGCACGCCAGCTTCAACGCCGAATACGGCAGCGGCCAGCTGAAGACCGGCGCAGAATGGGTACTGTCGGGCGCACGCTTCGACGATGCCGCCAACCTGCGCCGCCTCGGCGGCTATGGTTTGCTCAACCTGTATGCGAGCTGGCAGATCAACGACGACTTCTCGCTGCTGGCCCGGGTGAACAACAGCTTCGACAAGCAGTACGAGCTGGCCCGCAACTACAACACCGCCGGACGCAACTGGTTCGTCGGCCTGCGCTACGGCATCCGCTAAGCGCACCGCGTCATGAGCAGCCTCCCCCTTTCCCTGCAACCGCTGCGCCAGCGCGTGTTCCTGGTCACGGGGGCGATGCTGCTCGTGGCAATCGCCTGCATGCTGTATGCGGGCATGACCGGTTCAATCGAGGTCAAGCTCGCAGAGGTGCCAGCCGCATTGCGCCAGTTGGCCGAAGGCCGTCCGCAAACCCTGGCGGCCTCGCTGCTGGAACTGCGCGCCGGCCGCGCCACGGTGGCCTTTGTCACCGGCGCCGCCCTGGCCCTGGCCGGAGTACTGATGCAGGCGCTGTTGCGCAACCCGCTGGCCGATCCCTACATCCTCGGCATCTCGGCCGGCGCCTCGGTCGGCGCGCTGGCGGCGCTGATGCTGATGGCGGCCGTGGCCACCGTCGAACTGGCGGCCGTGGGCGGCGCCATCGTGGTGTCGCTGCTGCTGTATGCGCTGGCGCGCCAGGACCTGCGCGGCGGCGCCGGCCAGGGCGGCGGCACTTCCACCCTGCTGCTGACCGGTGTCGTGATCTCCTCGCTGTGCGTGGCCCTGATTACCCTGATGCTGTCGATCGCGCCTGAAGGCCGCCTGCGCACCATGGTGTTCTGGATGATCGGCGATGTCGCCGGCGCACCGGTGCGCCTGCTGCCCTGGCTGGTGCTCGGCGGCGCCCTGTTCTATGCGCTACGCAACGCGCGCGGCATGAACGTCATGGCCCTGCACGCAGAAGCAGCGGTGACGCTCGGCGTGCGGGTCGGCAGCCTGCGCCGCGGCCTGTTCCTGGTATCGGGCATCCTCACCGCCAGCGCCGTTACCAGCGCCGGCTCGATCGGCTTCGTCGGCCTGATCGTGCCGCACGCCTGCCGTTTCGCCTTCGGCCCCGACCACCGCGTCTTGATCCCAGCATCGGTGCTGGCCGGCGGCAGCTTCCTGGTGCTGTGCGATACGCTCGCGCGCACCGTGGTCGCGCCGCAGCAACTGCCGGTCGGCGCCGTCACCGCCATCATCGGCGCCCCGATTTTCCTCTATCAACTGCACCGGCTGCGCCGCCACTAGGGCGCAGCCACTCCTGGAGCTCACATGAACGACATGACACCCGAACAGACGTCCGCACTCAACGAACGGCACCGCGTGCGCATGGAGCGCAAGAAGGCCGTCATCGATGCGCGCATCCAGGCGGCCGACAAGCAGGTCGGCATCATCATCGTCAACACCGGCAACGGCAAGGGCAAGAGCTCGAGCGCCTTCGGCATGGCGGCACGCGCGCTTGGCCATGGCATGCAGGTTGGCGTGGTCCAGTTCATCAAGGGCGCGATGGCGACCGGCGAAGAACTGTTCCTGCGCCGCTTTCCCGATGAAGTCAGCTTCCATGCGATGGGCGAAGGCTATACCTGGGAAACCCAGAACCGCGAACGCGACATGGAAAAAGCCGCCGAGGCCTGGGCCCAGGCGAAGCGCTTCCTGTCCGACCCGACGATCGGCCTGGTGGTGCTGGATGAACTGAACATCGCCCTGAAATACCGCTATCTCGACGTCCACACCGTCATCGAAGACCTGCTGGATCGCCCGCCCATGCAGCACGTGGTCATCACCGGCCGCGGCGCGCCACCGGAGCTGGTGGCGGTTGCCGACACCGTCACCGAGATGAACGTGGTAAAGCACGCCTTTGCGGCCGGCATCGCCGCGCAAGCGGGGACCGAATGGTAACGACGCTGCGAACCGGCGCACGCATGGTGCTGGTGGCGGCCGTCGCTTCCGGCCAGGGCAAGACCAGCGTCACCGCCGCGCTGGCGCGTAAACTCGTGCGCAGTGGCCAGCGCGTGCGCGTGTTCAAGTGCGGTCCCGATTTCATCGACCCGATGCTGCTGGAACGCGCCTGCGGCGCACCGGTGCACACGCTCGATTTGTGGATGGTGGGCTTTGAGGAGTGCCGGCGCCGCCTGGCGCAAGCCGCGCGCGAAGCCGACGTGGTGCTGGTCGAGGGCGTGATGGGCCTGTACGACGGCACACCCTCGGCGGCCGACCTGGCGAACCAGTTCGGCATGCCGGTGCTGGCCGTGATCGACGCCTCGGCCATGGCGCAAACCGCCGGCGCGGTGGCGCGCGGCCTGCGCGACTATGGTCCGGTGCAGATGGCGGGCGTGATCGCCAACCGCGTCGCCAGCCCCGGCCACGCGCAGATGGTGGCCGGCTCGCTGCGCGACATCCCGCTGCTCGGCTCCCTGCAGCGCCAGGCAACCAGCCTGCCGGAACGCCACCTCGGCCTGGTGCTGCCTGGCGAGCAGCCGCAGATCGACAGCTACCTCGACGTGCTGGCCGATGCGCTGCAGCTCGACGCTGTAGCGTGGGAAGCCCTGCCGCTGCTGAGGCCCGAGGCGCAGGATGGGCCGCCGATCGAGCCCGCACTGGCCGGCAAGACGATTGCCATCGCGCGCGATGCCGCCTTTGCCTTTCTCTACCCGGCCAACCTCGACACGCTGCGCATCCTCGGTGCGCAGCTTGCCTACTTTTCTCCGTTGGCAGACGAACCCGTGCCGCAGGATGCCGATGCCGTCTACCTGCCTGGCGGTTATCCGGAACTGCATGCGCAGGTGCTGTCGCAGGCCGCGCGCTGGCGTGCCTCGATGGCGGCAGCGCACGCGTCCGGCCTGCCCATCCTGGCCGAGTGCGGCGGCATGATGGCCCTGGCCGGCGCACTGACCGATGCGGATGGACGAACCTGGCCGATGGCCGGACTGCTGCCGGGCGCGGTCACCATGGGGACGCGCCTGGCCGGCCTCGGCGCCCAGGGGGTGGACACGCCGCACGGCCAACTGCGCGGCCACACCTTCCATTATTCGCGCCTGGAGACGCAGGTCGCGCCGCTCCAGCACACGGTGCGCAATCCGGCCGGCACCCAGGGCGAAGCCGTATACCGGGTTGGTTCGCTGACCGCTTCCTACTTTCACGCTTACTTCGCCTCGAACCCGCAGGCGGTCGCCAGCCTGTTCACGCGGACCGCGCCATGAGCGCCACCTTGATCCTCGGCGGCGCCCGCTCCGGCAAGAGCGCCCTGGCCGAGCGCCTGGCGCGCGAATCGGGCAAGGACGTCGTCTACCTGGCCACGGCCCACGCCGGCGATGGCGAAATGGGCGCACGCATTGCCCACCACCGCGCCCGGCGGCCGGCGCACTGGCCCACGGTCGAGGAATCCCTGGGCCTGGCCGGCGCGCTGCGCCGCGAATGCACGGCCGGGCGCCTGGTTCTGGTCGATTGCCTGACGCTGTGGCTGACCAACCTGATGCTGTGCGGCGATGCGCCTTTGCCGGAATCCGGCACCCTGCTGCTGCCGGCGCGCTTCGACCAGGAGCGCGCCGCCTTGCTCGATGTGCTGGATGCCGGCCTGCCGGGCGAGCTGATACTGGTGTCGAACGAAGTCGGCATGGGCATCGTGCCGATGGGCGCCCTGTCGCGCCGCTTCGCCGACGAGGCGGGGTGGCTGAACCAGGAAGTCGCGGCGCGTGCGCACCGCGTGATTTTGGTAGCGGCCGGCCTGCCGCTGGTGTTGAAAGGCGCGCCGTGCTGAGCGGCCTGTCCGCCAGCGCGCTGGCACTGCTGCTGGTGGCCGGCGTGGCGCTCGACCTGGTGCTGGGCGAAGCGCGCCGCTGGCATCCGCTGGTGGGGTTCGGACGGCTGGCGAATGCGCTCGAAGCACGCCTGAACCGCGGCCGCTGGCGGCTGGTGCCCGGCGCGCTGGCCTGGGCGCTGGCGGTGCTGCCGCTCACATTGCTGGCCTGGTCGCTCACTTCATACGCAAGTCTGCTGGTACATGCGCTCCTGCTCTACTTTGCCCTGGGCCTGCGCAGCCTGCGCGAGCACACGATGCCGATCTTCGAGGCCCTGCGCGCCGGCGAACTGGCGCAAGCGCGGCGGCTCACCGGCCGCATCGTCAGCCGCGATACGGCTGATGCGTCCGCGTCCGATCTGGCCAAGGCCGGTGCCGAGTCCCTGCTCGAGAACGGGAACGACGCCGTCTTCGGCACGCTGTTCTGGTTCGCGGTCGCCGGCGGACCGGGCGCGCTGCTGTTTCGCCTCGCGAACACGCTCGATGCGATGTGGGGCTATCGCAGCGAACGCTTCAATTTGTTCGGCCGCGTGGCCGCGCGCATCGACGATGCGCTGAACCTGGTCCCGGCGCGCCTGACCGCCTTCAGCTACGTGCTGCTGGCGCCGCGCGGCGGTCATCTGCGCGCATGGCGCTGCTGGCGTACTCAAGCCCCGGCCTGGAGCAGCCCGAACGCCGGCCCGGTGATGGCCAGCGGCGCCGGCGCCCTCGGTATCGCCCTCGGCGGCGCCGCGCGCTACGACGGCGTGGTGGAACAGCGTCCGCCGCTCGGCCTGGGCCGCGCCGCCGCGCCGGAAGACGTCAAACGCGCCTGGCGCCTGGTGCTGCATACGACCCTGCTGTGGGTGGCTGCGGTCTGCGCCGCGGCACTGCTCATCGACGGAGTCGGCCATGCTTGAACACGGCGGCAACCTGCGGGCGGCGGCCCGCCATTACGGGCGCGAGGATGGACACGAGCGCTGGATCGATCTCTCGACCGGCATCAATCCCTGGGGTTATCCGGTTCCGCCGCTGCCGGCCGAAGCCTGGCACCGCCTGCCCGAACCCGATCCGGCATTGACCGCTGCCGCCTGTGCCTTTTACCGTGCGCCGGCCCTGCTGCCGGTGGCCGGCACCCAGGCAGCGATCCAGGCGCTGCCGCGCCTGCGCCCGCCGTCGCGCGTGGTGGTGGCCGCGCCCTCGTATGCGGAGCACGCCCATCACTGGGGCCGGCATGGGCACAGTCTGCGCCAGGTGCCGTATGCCCAGCTGGACGATGTGGTCGACGACTGCGACGTGCTGGTGCTCGTCAACCCGAACAACCCGACCGGAGCCACGGTCGCGGCGCAGCAGCTGCGCGACTGGGCGGCGCGGCTCGCCAGGCGTGGCGGCTGGCTGGTGGTCGACGAAGCCTTTGGCGACACGGCGCCGGGCCTGAGCGTGGCCGCCGACAGCGCGCAGCCGGGACTGGTCGTGCTGCGCTCGGTCGGCAAGTTCTTCGGGC
Source organism: Massilia sp. (assembly GCA_031999925.1). Lineage (GTDB taxonomy): Bacteria > Pseudomonadota > Gammaproteobacteria > Burkholderiales > Burkholderiaceae_D > Telluria. The sequence goes on from DAMABW010000121.1 coordinate 7,111, forward strand.
TGGCCGGCCTGCGCCTGGGCTTCGTCGGCGCGCATCCGGCGCTGCTGGCGGCGCTGGCCGACCTGCTGGGCCCTTGGGCGGTCAGCGGCCCGGCGCAAACCATCGCGCGCGCGGCGCTGGAAGACCGGGCCTGGCAGGACACGACGCAAACGCGCCTGCTGCTGGCCGGTGAACACATGCGGGTGCTGCTAGGTGCCCACGGCATTGAAGCGACGGGCACGCCGCTGTTCCACTGGTGGCCGCACGCGCGGTCGGAAGCGTTTCACGAACACCTGGCCCGGCGCGGCATCTGGTGCCGCCTGTTTACCGAAGCGGGGCGCGGCATCCGTTTCGGCCTGCCTGCCAACGAAGAAGAGTGGCGCCGCCTCGCGCGCGCCCTGGAAGAATGGAGCGAAGCATGAAGTTGAAGTGGAAGCGATACATCCTGCTGGCTGGCCTGATGCTGGGCCCAGCCGCGCAGGCGGTGACGGTCAAGGACGATGCCGGAGCGAGCGTCACGCTGGCAAAGCCGGCACAGCGCGTGATCTCGATGGCGCCGCATGCCACCGAACTCCTGTTCGCGGCGGGCGGCGGCGCACGCGTGGTCGGCGCGGTCGACTACAGCGATTATCCGGAAGCGGCCAAGCGCATCCCGCGCATCGGCTCGAACCGCGAGGTCGACGTCGAACGCGTCATGGCCCTGAAGCCCGACCTCATCGTGGCCTGGATGCACGGCAGTTCCGAGCGCCAGATCGAACTGGTGCGCCGGCTCGGGATTCCGATCTACCTGAGCGATCCGCAGACCCTGGAAGGTATTCCGGACAGCCTGCTGCGCCTGGCTCAATTGATGGGCACGGAAGCGGCGGCGCGTCCGGTGGCGGCCGACCTGCGCGCGCAACTGGCCGGCCTGCGCAAGCAGTATGCGGGCCGCTCGCCGGTACGCACCTTTTATCAGGTGTGGGACAAGCCGCTGTACACGTTGAGCGGCAAGCACATCGTCACCGATGCGCTGCGCCTGTGCGGCGGCGAGAACATCTTCCATACGCTGCCGGTGACGGCGCCGGTGGTGACGCTGGAAAGCGTGCTGCAGTCCGACCCGGAAGCCATCTTCGGCACCGCCGAGAAGAACTATGGCGGCGTGAACCTGTGGCGCCAGTACCCGACCATGACGGCGGTGCGCAACGAGAACCTGTTCACGGTGGACGGCAACCTGCTGAACCGCGCCGGCCCGCGCATGATCGCGGGCGCTGCCGTGATGTGCGAAAAGCTGGAAGAAGCACGCAAGCACCGCAAATGAGCCGCTTCCCCTTCCAGACCTTGATGGTGCAGGGCACGACCTCGGATGCCGGCAAGAGCACGGTGGTGGCAGCCTTGTGCAGGCTGTTGAAACGGGAGGGCGTGCGCGTGGCGCCGTTCAAGCCGCAGAACATGGCGCTGAACAGCGCGGTGACGCAGGACGGCGGCGAAATCGGCCGCGCCCAGGCGCTGCAGGCGATTGCAGCCGGCATCGCGCCGCATACCGACATGAACCCGGTGCTGCTGAAACCGTTGAGCGATACCGGCGCCCAGGTGATCATCCACGGCCGCGTACGCGCCGAGATGAACGCGCGCGACTATCACCACTACAAGACGGTGGCGATGGCGGCGGTGCTGGAGTCGCATGCGCGCCTGGCGCAGCAGTACGACTGCATCGTGGTCGAGGGCGCGGGCAGTCCGGCCGAGATCAACTTGCGCGAGCGCGACATCGCCAACATGGGCTTTGCCGAGGCGGTCGACTGCCCGGTGGTCCTGGTGGCCGACATCGACCGTGGCGGCGTCTTCGCGCACATCGTCGGCACCCTGGCCTGTCTATCAGAGAGCGAACGGGCGCGCATCGTCGGCTTCGTGATCAACCGCTTCCGTGGCGACATCGCGCTGCTGGAGCCGGGACTCGACTGGCTGGTGCGCGAGACCGGTAAACCAGTACTGGCGGTGCTGCCCTACCTGCACGGCTTGTACCTGGATGCCGAGGATGCGGTGCAGCCAGCCCAGGCCGGGCGCGGCGCCTTCAAAGTGGTGGTGCCCAGTTTGCCGCGCATGAGCAATCACACCGACTTCGATGCGCTGCGCGCGCATCCGGACGTCGATGTCCGCTTCGTCCGTGCCGGCGAAGCGATACCGAGTGCCGATCTGATCATCCTCCCCGGCAGCAAGAACACACGCGGCGACCTGGCCTGGCTGCATGCCCAGGGCTGGCCCGATGCGATCGCCCGTCACCTGCGCTATGGCGGCAAGGTGATCGGTGTGTGCGGCGGCTTCCAGATGCTAGGGACGGTGGTGCGCGATCCGCATGGGGTCGAGGGTAGCGTGGGGGAGACGCCGGGACTTGGCCTGCTCGATTTGGTCACGACGATGACGCAGGAAAAACAGCTATGCCAGGTCAGCGGAAGCTGCGCGTTCGAGGACAGTGGCGCGCGGGTGGAAGGCTACGAGATCCACATGGGCGAATCCGAAGGTGCGGTGCTTGCGCTGCCGGCGTTTCGCATCGAAGGGCGGCCCGAAGGGGCGCGTTCGCCGGACGGGCAGATCCTCGGCACGTACCTGCACGGCCTGTTCGATCATCCGGATGCCTGCACGGCTCTGTTGCGCTGGGCTGGCGCGCGCAGTGAACATCGTGTCGATACGGCGGCGCTGCGGGAAGCCAGCCTGGACCGGATTGCGGACGCGGCCTTGCCCCTATTTGAGCGTTTGATGGCACTGCCGGGCTATCGATAGCTTGAAACTATCGAATTACTTAATTCAATTTACTTTATATCGCGGATGAGAATGACTATCATTTGCTTCAGATTGTTAAGAACTGGAGCAGTACATGATCATCGCAGCCAAACGCCTCAGCCAAGTCCTCACCCATATGGGCATTGCCTATGCCCTCGCCTACACGGTGACGGGCTCGGCGGTATTCAGCGGCTTGGCCGTCATCGCGGAGCCGATCATTAACGTATTGCTGCTCCCTTTCCACGAAGCTACCTGGGCCAAACGCCGCCGCATGGCGCGTGACGCCAAGACGCGTACCATGCTGGTTGCCGGCGAAAAGCTAAGCCAGACTTTCCTGCACTCCGGCGTGGCTTTCAGTGTGATGTACGTGACGACGGGTTCCTGGGCGATCGGCGGCGTTGCCGCAGTGCTCGAACCGATCTGCAATGTGCTCATCCTGCCGCTGCACGACCGCCTGTGGGACAACCTCGAGCACGCCGCTACGCCTGCTGGCCGCCTGCACGGCGCCTGAACGCCACTACCAGGCCGGCTCAACGCCGGCCTCGGCCATGCCCCCAGCCTCCACCGCGGTGCGACCAGCCACCGCCTCTGCCGTACCAACCGTGCGACCGCCCGCCATGATAATGACCATGTCCATGACGGTAGCCATAGCCGCGGTCGTAGTAGCCGAATCCAAAGTTGAGTGCGACTGGCGGACCGACATAGGTCGGATAGCCGTAGCCTGAGTAATAGTAGGGATCGTAGGCCGCGGCATACGGCGGCCCATAGACAGCACATCCGCCAAGGCTGCCGGCAACTAGCAAGCCAACAGCAAGACGCTTCACTGCACGCATACCTGGAGTGTTCATGTCAGTTCCCCGAACGAACCTGATTTCATTCTAGTTCGGTACGCCGGGTTTTCAACGTGAATGTTTTATGGATGCCATGCTCGCGCTGGTATGTAGGGTGGGCCGGGCCGCGCTAGGCACTTGTGCCCACGCTGTCTCATCGAATGCTCATCGGCGCCGTATAAATCAGACGATTAGACGAATACGACATTCAAAGCAAAAAACCCCGCAGAGATCACTCTGCGGGGTTTTTCATATAACTAGCCTGACGATAACCTACTTTCACACTGGTTGCAGCACTATCATCG
>DAMABW010000122.1:0-10975 GCA_031999925.1 Massilia sp.
GTCGCGGTCACGATGCAGTTTTCCGCGCTGGCCTACAAGCCGGTCGAGCCCAGCATACCGCTCGACGGCCTGCGCCAGCTGTCGAACGTGGTCGAGGTCATCCAGTCCGACTACGTCGAGCCGGTGAAGGGCGACAAGCTGCTGACCGAAGCCATCAACGGCATGGTCGGCTCGCTCGACCCGCACTCCGGCTACCTCGACCCGGCCGCCTACCGCGAACTGCGCGAAGGCACCGAGGGCCGCTTCGTCGGCCTGGGCATCGAGATCGGCCAGAGCGACGAGGGCTACGTGGAAATCGTGGCGCCGATGGAAGATTCGCCGGCCGAACGCGCCGGCATCCAGGCCGGCGACCTGATCACCCGCATCGACGGCGCGGACGTGCGTGGCCTGGGCCTGGACGAAGCGGTCAAGCGCATGCGCGGCACGCCCGGCACCCGCGTCACCCTCACCATCGCCCGCGCCAGCGTGCCCGAGCCGCTGGTGCTGACCGTCGAGCGCCAGGAAATCGTGCAGAAAAGCGTCAAGGCGAAGATCGTCGAGCCGGGCTATGCCTGGATGCGCATCTCGCAGTTCCAGGAACCGACCGTCGACGACATGGTCGCCAAGCTGGCCGAACTGGCACGCCAGGAGCCGCACCTGAAAGGCCTGGTACTCGACCTGCGCAACGACCCGGGCGGCCTGTTGCAGGGCGCGATCGGCGTGGCCGCCGCCTTCTTGCCGGCGGGCGTGGAAATCGTGTCGACCAATGGCCAGCTGGCGGAAATGCGCCAGCGCTTCTTCGGCCAGCCCGAGGACTACATGCTGCGCAGCGGGCGCGATCCGCTGGCCGGCGTGCCGAAGGTCTTCAAGACCGTGCCGCTGGTGGTGCTGGTGAATACCGGCTCGGCCTCGGCTTCGGAAATCGTGGCCGGCGCGCTGCAGGACCACAAGCGCGCCAGCATCGTCGGCACCCGGACCTTCGGCAAGGGCTCGGTGCAGACCATCCGCCCGGTCGGCACCGACGCCGCCGTGAAACTGACCACGGCGCGCTACTACACCCCGGCCGGGCGCTCGATCCAGGCGCGCGGCATCGTGCCGGATTTCGCCGTCGACGAAACCGCCGAGGACGACGGCCTGAACGCCCTGCGCATGCGCGAGGCCGACCTCGAGCACCATTTGACGGGCGACGCCGAGGAAGCCACGCGCGAGGACGACATCGAGGAGCAGATGGCCTTGTTGGCCAAGCTGCGCCAGCGTAAACCGCTGGCCTACGGCAGCGCCACCGATTTCCAGCTGGCGCAGGCGCTGAAACACCTGAAGGGCGAGAGCATGCAGTTGTCGACGCGGCAGGAGGGGGCGAAGCTGGCGGGGGCGGCAAAGCAGGATTAACTCCAACATACTTCCGTCGTTAACGGCATCCGTAGGGTGGGCACGGAGTGCCCACCCTACGGATGCGATATCGATATGGGACGCGTTACCGATATGGCAAATCACGCATTCAATCCGAATAATCTGCCTACAAAATAGTCACCCCGACAATTCCCACGATCTGCCCGATTGTGTAGAATCGCCGTCAGTCTTGGGGAAACACCCCTTATCTCCTTTGAAAGTCCGAACATGAAATCTGTCGTCATCAGCGGCACCGGCCTGTTTACGCCTCCGTATTCCATCTCGAACGACGAGCTGGTGACGGCGTTCAATGCCTACGTCGAGCTGCACAACCAGGAAAACGCCGAGGCCATCGCCGCCGGCAGCGTCACCGCGCTCGAACCGTCGAGCAGCGGCTTCATCGAAAAAGCTTCCGGCATCAAGTCGCGCTACGTGATGGAAAAGGAAGGCATCCTCGATCCGAAGCACATGACTTCGCGCATCGCCGAACGCGGCGACGACGAGCTGTCGCTGCAGGCCGAGATGTGCGTCGCCGCCGCGAAAGACGCGCTGGCGCGCGCCGGCCGCGTGGCGGGCGACATCGACATGGTGCTGGTCGCCGCTTCCAACATGCAACGCGCCTACCCGGCGATGGCGGTCGAAGTCCAGGAAGCCCTGGGCATCGAAGGCTATGGCTTCGACATGAACGTGGCCTGCTCCTCGGCCACCTTCGGCATCCAGACCGCGATGGCGGCCGTGCAGACCGGCCAGGCGCGCGCCGTGCTGGTGCTGAACCCGGAAATCACCAGCGGCCACCTGAACTTCCGCGACCGCGACAGCCACTTCATCTTCGGCGACGCCTGCACCGCGATGATCATCGAAGCGGCCGACACCGCCGTGGGCGAGCATCAGTTCGAGATCCTCGATTCGAAACTGAAGACCAAGTTCTCGAACAACATCCGCAACAACTTCGGCTTCATGAACCGCTTCGACGAGTCGGGCGTGGGCGCGTCCGACAAGCTGTTCCGCCAGCAGGGCCGCAAGGTGTTCAAGGAAGTGTGCCCGATGGCGGCCGAGATGATCCGCGAGACCGTGGAAGCGGCCGGCCTGGAGATCCCGCAGGTGTCGCGCTACTGGCTGCACCAGGCCAACCTGAACATGAACCTGCTGATCACGCGCACCCTGCTCGGCCGCGACGCCGAGCCGGGCGAAGCGCCGGTGATCCTCGACAGCTACGCCAACACCTCGTCGGCCGGCTCCATCATCGCCTTCCACAAATACCAGGACGATTTGCCGCAAGGCGCGAACGGCGTCATCTGCTCGTTCGGCGCCGGTTACTCGATCGGCTGCGTGGTCGTTCGCAAAAAATAAGTTCGCACCTCATCAGCGCTCGCCATCCCGGCTGACCATCCAGCCTGCGCACCAAAAACGCCGTTCAGTGAAGACTGAACGGCGTTTTTTTATCCGGGATACGCATCCGTGCAGCTGTCATGACATGGCTGATATGTTGCCAAATCCAAACAAACTATTAATAACAACAAGAAACTAATTCACAGTAATTTACATTAGGAAATTCTTAAAATATATTTGCGCTAAGCCTGTACCAAGTGGCCCATACCCGACTCTTCATATTGTTTAGCCCCAGGGACAGCGCACGTGCTGAAAAGCCTTCTCCTGGAAGCAGTGTTCAAGTTTGTTGCCGGCCACTTTACCGGCATCGTCAAAGCACTCACGATTCACCGCGAATTCGCGCGGGTGGAAATACGCGATGTAGTTGGGGCTGCCTTGCGCATCATGGCACTCTCGCTACCGTTTGCCGGCTATCCCGCTTGGGCGAGCATCGCAGTGGTTTCGCTGCTGGGATTGTCCTTCCTGCTCCGCATTGCGGAAGTGGCCATCACGCTGTTCCTGATGCGTCAACCGGCGCGCACCGTGGCGGCCGCGCAGGCACAGCCCGTGGAACTCGAATCGGAAGCCGTCGCCTAGCATTGAGCAGACCGGCACCGAAAGACAGCACGGGCCTGTCGCCAGGCCTATAAGCGCGCCGCCAGTTCCGCGCCTTCGCGGATGGCCCGCTTCGCATCCAGTTCGGCGGCCAGCACGGCGCCGCCGATCTTGTGGAAAGCCGGGCCGCCGCTGCCATCTCCGGCAGTGAGTTCGTCCAGGCTCTCCTGCCCCGCGCAGATCACCACGTTATCCACTTCCAGCAGTGTCGATTCGCCGCCGACCGTGATGTGCAGGCCGGCGTCGTCGATGCGGTCGTAGTGCACGCCGGCCAGCATGGTCACGCCGCCGCGCTGCAAGGCCGCGCGGTGCACCCAGCCCGAGGTCTTGCCCAGTCCCGCGCCGGGGCGCGTGCTCTTGCGCTGCAGGAGCCAGAGCTGGCGGAAGGGATGGGCCGGTACAGGCTTGACCAGGCCGCCGGGCGTGCCGACGTTCAGATCGACACCCCACTCGCCGGTCCAGGTAGCGACCGGCTGCGGCAGCGGGTGCTCGGGATCGTGCAGCAGGAATTCGCCGGTATCGAAACCGATGCCGCCGGCGCCGATGATGGCCACGCGTTTTCCGACCGGCGCCCGGTCGCGCAGGACCTCGAGGTAGGACAGCACCTTCGGATGCTCGATGCCGGGAATCGAGGGCTTGCGCATGCGCACGCCGGTGGCGACGATGACCTCGTCGAAACCGCCAGCCAGCAGTTCCTCGCGCGTAACGCGGCGGTTCAGCCGGACGTCGACGCCGGTGGTCTCCAGCTTGCGCCCGAAATAGCGGATGGTCTCGGCGAATTCTTCCTTGCCCGGCACTTGCATGGCGACCTTGAACTGGCCGCCGATACCGTTCGACGCTTCGAACAGCGTTACCGCATGGCCGCGCTCGGCCGCGACGGTCGCCGCCGACAAACCGGCCGGGCCGGCGCCGACCACGGCGATGCGGCGCGGCTTGGTCGTCCTGGCGTACACCAGTTCGGTCTCGTGGCAGGCGCGCGGATTGACCAGGCAGCTGGCGCGCTTGTTGGCGAAGGTGTGGTCGAGGCAAGCCTGGTTGCAGCCAATGCAGGTGTTGATCTCGTCGACGCGGCCGCTCGCGGCTTTCGCGACAAAGGCGGCATCGGCCAGGAAGGGGCGCGCCATCGACACCATGTCGGCGTCGCCGCGCGCGATCAGGTCGTTGGCCCCGTGCGGCATGTTGATGCGGTTCGAGGCCACCACCGGAATGTTCACTTCCTGGCGCAGGCGCCCGGCCACGCCCGCGAATGCCGCGCGCGGCACCGAGGTGACGATGGTCGGCACGCGCGCCTCGTGCCAGCCGTAGCCGGTGTTCAGGATGGTGACGCCGGCCTGCTCCAAGGCGCGCGCCACGGTCACCACTTCGTCCCAGGTATTGCCGCCTTCGACCAGGTCGAGCACCGAGTGGCGGTACATGATGATGAAGTCGGGTCCCACGGCCTGGCGGATGCGGCGCACGACTTCCAGCGCCAGGCGCATGCGGTTTTCGATCGGGCCGCCCCAGCCATCGGTACGCTTGTTCACGCGCGCGCACAGGAACTGGTTCAGCAAATAGCCTTCGCTGCCCATCACCTCGACGCCGTCGTAGCCGGCCTGCTTGGCCAGCCTGGCGCAGCGCGCATAGGCGCGGATGGTGGACTCGATGCCGCGTTCGCTCAGGGCGCGCGGCTTGAAGGGCGAGATCGGCGACTTTTTGCTTGACGCCGACACCACGAAAGGCTGGTAGCCGTAGCGGCCGGCGTGCAGGATCTGCAGCAGGATCTTGCCGCCCTCTTCGTGCACGGCGCGCGTGACGCGGCGGTGGTTCGGCACGTCGCCGAAGAAGTTCAGGGTGCCGCCCATCGGCAGCAGCCAGCCTTGCCGGTTCGGCGAGATGCCGCCGGTGACGATCAGCCCGACGCCGCCGGCCGCGCGCTCGCGGTAGAAGGCGGCCAGCTTGCCGTAGTTGTAGAAGCGGTCTTCGAGGCCGGTATGCATCGAGCCCATGATCACGCGGTTCTTCAGCGTGGTGAAGCCGAGGTCGAGGGGCTGCAGCAGGTGGGGGTAGGCGGTGGTGGTCATCACGGCATTAGACCGTGAAACTGTGGAGCAGTGGTTCTAAACGCGTGTCGATGTGCGGGCGTTGTCGTGGTGGGTTCGAGAACCCACCCTACCGATATGGTGTAGGGTGGGTTCTTGAACCCACCGCTCCGACATCACACCAAATGGCTCTCCGGCGCCCGCAACTCCGCGAACTGCTCGATGCTGCCAATCCGCACCACCACCGGATTCAAACTCGCATTCGGCGACATCGAACGCCACGCGAACTGCCATTCCTGTTCGCGCGCCTGGCCCGGGCTCTTGGTAAAGGCGGCGCCCAATGGCGAGCGCGAACCGTATTCGATGGCGCCGTCGATGCCGGCCCAATTCGGCAGCGCGCGCTGCACGGCGCGGTGCAGGCGTTCGCCGAATTCCTCGGTGTTGTGGATCACCAGGCAGCAGTCGGCCGGCGACAGGATCTCGAACAGGTTCTTGTTCCAGGCGCGCGAGAACGACAGGGTGAGAAAACCGCCGGACGGCACCAGGGTGAATCGTCCGGCCGTGAGCGCCTGCTCGAGGTCGCTGCGCATGCCGTAGCTGTGCAAGGTGGGTGGGCGCTGGTAGTCGTGCATACAGTACTCTATTCTTTGGTTAGGAGCGCCGCGCCGGCGGCGCCAGGCTGGCGTCGTGGCGCATGCGCATGAAGCGCGAGGAGATGAAGATCTCGCGCAGGAAAAAGACGAAGCTGAAGATCAGGCCGAACATCGCCAGCACGAAGAAGGCGGCAATGTATTTGTCGAGCTTGATGTTGGTGGAGTCGCCCAGGAACAGCATGGCAATCACCAGGCAAATCAGGAAGCCACAGCCGGTGCTCGAGGTGATGGCGTAGTTGATCAGGTGCGAGCGCTGGTAGAGGACTTCGAGTTCTTCGGTGTACTCGTCGTTGGCGGCGATGTGCAGGCGGTCTTCGAGCACGCGCGTGCGGTCGATGATGCGCGCCAGGCGATTGGTCAGCACCGTCAGCTTGGTCGCCACGCCGGTCAGCAGGAACACGGGCGCGATCGCCAGCTGGATCATGTGGCCGATGTCGCTAATCTGGATATTCATGGGAACACGTTTCTTGGCGTTGTGAGTGTGTCAGGCGTAGTGTAGCAGCCGCACGCGGGGCGCAGAATCCTGGGGAGAATCAATCGAAACGCCGGTTGCGCTTGAACTGCTCGGTGGCCCCGACCAGGGCGCGCGCGATGCCCGTCTCCAGGGCGCCGTGGCCGGCATCGGGAATCATGCGCATCTTCGCGCCCGGCCAGGCCTTGTACAGGCGGTGCGCCGACAGCGGCGGGCAGATCACGTCGTAGCGGCCCTGCACGATCACGGCCGGCAGATGGGCGATGCGGCCGATGTTGCGCACCAGCTGGTCTTCCGACAGGAAGGCGCCGTTCGCCATGTAGTGCGCCTCCAGGCGGCCGACGCCCAGGTCGAGCGTGTCGGAGGGCTGCTCTTCTTCCTGCGGCAGCAGGAACACGCGGCGCCCCTCGAAGCGGCTCCAGGCGCGCGCCGCCGGCCAGAACACGGCCGGGTCGTCGCACAGCAGCCGGCGCGCATAGGCCTGCAGCAGTTCGCCGCGCTCTTGCTGCGGGATCGGTTCGATGAACTCGTCGTACAGCTCGGGGTAGAACCACTGCACGCCGTGCAGGAACCAGTCGACTTCGGCCTGCGTGCACAGGAAGATCCCGCGCAGGACGAAGCCGAGGCAGCGCTCGGGATGCGCCTGGCCATACGCCAGCGCCAGCGTCGAACCCCAGGAGCCGCCGAACACCAGCCACTGCGAAATGCCGAACATCACGCGCAGGCGCTCGATGTCCTCGATCAGCAATTGGGTGGTGTTGTTGCGCCATTCGCCCAGCGGCGTGGACTTGCCGGCGCCGCGCTGGTCGAACAGGATCACACGGTAGGCTTGCGGATCGAAGAAGCGGCGGTGCTGGGGCGACAGGCCGGCGCCGGGGCCGCCGTGCAGGAACAGCACCGGGATGCCGTTCGGGTTGCCCACCTCTTCCCAATAGATCGTGTGCAGCTCGTCGACCGCGAGCATGCCATGGCGCAGCGGTTGAATCGGGGGAAACAGCGACGACGGGGTGGTGGGCATGGCGGCTCTCTTGAAGGTCGAGCAAGAATTGTAGCCTACCGTCCCCCGCTTTCAGAAGAAGGTGTTGATGGCGCCACGCACGGCGTAGTGGTCGTCCACCGTCAGCAGCAGCGGCCACTTGTCGAAGGTCGTGCACGGATGCGAAATGCCGCAGCCGACCAGGTCGCCCACGGCCAGCTCGCTGCACAGCGGATGGTCCTCGGGCAGGCGCAAATAAGCGTGCTGGTCGTTCATCTTGACGATGGCGGCCCCTTCGGGCAGCGCGTTCGGCAGGCCCGGCCCCGGACGGTGCCAGGCCAGCGGCACGGGCAAATCGGCGTCGTAGGAGGCGTCGCGCTTGCCCATGGTGAGGATGGCCAGGTTGGCTTCCGGGCGCGACTGCACCATGGACCACACTTCCAGCGCCGGGCGCAGGCCCTCCCCTTCGTCTTCGCGCGCGTTCAGCTCGCGGATATGACGTTGATACAGGCCGTGGTCGCTCGTCAGGTAGCAGCCGCTGCGCAGGATCGCTGTCACCGGTTTCGACAGGCTGCCAACCCGGGCGAAGCCGCGCGCCACCAGGTCGAAGTAGGACGAGCCGCCGGCCGACAACAGGATCTCCGTGCCTGTGAACAGGCCTTCGTCGTCGGCGCTTTGCGCCAGCGCCACCAGCTGGGCAAGAAAGGCGTCGACGGCGCGCAGGTCGGCCTCGCGGTCTTCGCTCACCAACAAGCCTTCGTAGCCCTCGAAGCCGGCCAGCAACAGGCCCGGCGCGCCGGCGATGGCACGCGCCACCGTCAGCGCTTCCTCGGGCGTGCGGCAGCCGGCGCGTTTTCCCGTCAGGCCCAGCTCGACCAATACCGGCAGCGGCCGCTGCAAGGGATGGGCTGCGACCGCCTGCGCCAGGCGCGCTACACCGGCCAGCGAATCAGCCAGCACCACGCAGGCGAAATCCGGGTCGCCGCGCAGCAGGGCCAGGATGGACCGGATGTCGGCGGGTGCGATCAATTGGTTGGCCAGCAGGACGCGGCGTACACCGAAGCGGTGCGCCACCTGCACCTGGCTGGCGCTGGCCAGGGTGATGCCCCAGGCGCCATTCGCCAGTTGGGCGCCGAACAGCTGCGGACTCATCGTCGTCTTGCCATGCGGCGCCAGCAACACACCGTGGCGCTCGCAAAAAGCGTGCATCCACTCCAGGTTGTGTTTCAACGCCGCGGTTTTCAGCACGGCCACCGGGAAGCTGGTGTCGGCATGCAGCACGTTCCAGCCCTGCACGCCGATGGCGCCCTGGCGCAGCGGCGCGACGATCGGCAAACCTTTGTTACCCGGGATCAACAATTGTTCATCCAGGCTGGCCAGGGCCAGGCCATCGTACGGCAGGGTGTGCATGGTGTCGTCTTATTCGGCTGGGTTGGATTGCGCGTGTTCGCGGTGCTGGCGCAGGCGCCATTCCAAATCGGCACGCAATTGATCGTGGGATGGCGTCAGCCCGTATTCGTCCGGCGTATACGTAATACCTGGCAGCACGCCATCGTCTTCCAGCTGGGGCAGCAATTCCCCGAGCAGCTCGGTCAATGCGAAGGCATGCGGTTCGTAGCCGGTCCATTCGAGCACGGCGCACTGCTGCGCCAGCTCGGCCGTCGGCCACATCGGAAACACCAGTGCCCCATCGTCGGTCTTGCCGATCGCCCAGCCATCCTGGTACAGGCCCCAGACTTCGCCGGTGGCCGCCACGCGCCTCACGAAGTGCTCGTAGCGCAGCTGTTTGGGGAGAACGATGACGGAAGCGGTGTCGCTGGGTTCCATGGTGTGGCTTGGGAGTAGGGTCAGGTGCAGGATACAAGCAATGCGGCGGATTGGCCGCGCTCTTGGACGAACATTTGACCATTCCCATTTTGGGTACTATCATTCCCAAAATGGGTATGATGCTCGATTTCCTGTTCACTTCCACGCAGCAGCGATTGCTGAGGATCCTGTTCGGCCACGTCGATCGGTCTTTCTACGCGAACGAACTGATTGCCATGGCAGGAATAGGAACAGGGGCCGTACAACGCGAATTGACTCGCATGGAAAAGGCAGGCTTGGTGTCGATTGAGCGTATCGGCAACCAGAAACATTACCGCGCCAATCCAACCTGCCCGATTTTTGAAGAAATACGTGCCATCGTGCGCAAGACCTTGGGTGTTACCGAAGTCCTGCGCAATGCGCTCGAGCCAGTATTGGAGCACATCGACTTTGCATTCGTGTACGGATCGGTTGCCGAAGGCACCGAACACGCCGATAGCGACGTCGATCTGATGGTCGTGGCAGCTTCGCTGACGAACGGGGACTTGTTGCGCATCCTGGCCCCGGCACAAGCAGGGCTAGGCCGTACCATCAATCCGACGCTCTACACACCCGACGAATTTCTTCAAAGGGTGCGCGAGCGCCGCTCCTTTATACTGCGGGTACTCGCCAAGCCGAAATTGTTCATAAAGGGGGCGGAACATGAGCTCGCCCAAGTTGGCGAACCTGTCGAAGATCGGACAGCTGAAAGTTGAAGCGCCCGATGCCAACGAGCGCGCCGGCTTGCTGCGTTCGGCTGTCGAGCGTCTGCAAGATGCACGAATTCCTCAACTGTCGCTGGTCGGCCGGTTCGACCTCGCCTATAACGCCGCGCACGCAGCAGCCCTTGCTGCACTGCGTGCCCATGGCTACCGCAGCGAAAACCGTTACATTGTCTTCCAATGCCTGGAACAGACGGTTGGATTTACAGCCGAACAATGGCGCCTGCTCGACCAGGCGCACAGAAAACGCAACCTTGCCGAGTATGAAGGCGATCTGGATGTCACCTCGGGTTTTGTCGACGAACTGATTGAACAGGTCGCTGTTTTGATCGACGCCGCGCAGAAGCTGCCATGACTGTTGCCGCCAATCCGGCACCTGAGCTTGTTACAAGCGGACATCTCTGCTGCGTTGCCGACGATATGCAGCGCTAGCGCTCTTCCGGCGCAACACCTCGTATCCCGGCTGCGAAGTGCGCATGCATCTCCGGATCGACCGGCCGGTGCCGGGGCGTCGTGGAAGCGGGATCGTTATCCAGGTAATTCCCGTCCTTCCAGTTGCGCGCCGGCCGGACCGGGCGCGGCACGAAACCGCCGCCGCAGTTCGGGCAGACATTGCCTAGCACCGCATCGACGCAAGAGGCACAGAAGGTGCACTCATAGCTGCAGATGCGCGCCTCGATCGATGCCGGCGGCAAGGCCTTGTTGCAGTGTTCGCAGCTGGGTCGCAGTTCAAGCATGGTCGTTCCTTGTCGAATGGGGCGAGAAAACAAAAAAGCACCGCCCGGCCAGAGCCGCAGCGGTGCTTTCGGTGGCAAGCGCATCGCCAATCAAGACATATGCTGCCCGCCATTGATCGCGATGTTCGCGCCGGTGACAAATGCTGCCTCGTCCGACGACAGGTAAGCTACCAGGCCAGCCACTTCTTCCGGCTTGCCCAG
>DAMABW010000123.1:0-7921 GCA_031999925.1 Massilia sp.
GCCCAGCTGGGTATCCACGTACTGCAACAACCGTAATTTTTCCAGCGTCGCCCGCGCCGCTGCTTCCATCTATTCTGGAGTAATACCATGGCCCGTATCACCATCGAAGATTGCCTGAAAAACGTCCCGAACCGCTTCCAGCTGACCCTGGCCGCGACCTATCGCGCACGCCAGCTGCTGTAGGGCCACACCCCGAAAGTCGAAGCCAAGGACAAGCCGACCGTCGTCGCCCTGCGCGAAATCGCCGCCGGTAAAGTTGGCCTGGAAATGCTGAAGAAAGTGCCGATGTAATTCCTGGCGTCATACCGTCAGTTACATCCAGCAACCGGCGGGTACTCCCCGCCGGTTTGCGTTCCGGCTTGCATAATTCGGCAGTCCGTAATTCTGTTATTCTGTCACGACACTGCGGCTGATCGACATAACGTATGAACCTGTTTCCCCCAGATACGACCAATTCTGGCAATCCCCCTGCCCGCGCCAAGCGCCCGGGCAAGCCGCAAGACACTGCCGAGGCGCCTGCCCCCGGCGTAGCCTCGGTCACCCAACTGATCGACAAGCTGTCCGACTACCTCACCCCCGCCGAACTCAAGAAAGTCCGCGAAGCCTACCGCTTCTCCGACGAGATGCATCTCGGCCAGGTGCGCAAGTCCGGTGAACCCTACATCTCGCACCCGATCGCGGTGGCGGAAATCTGCGCCGAGTGGAAGCTCGATGCGCAAGCCATCATGGCCGCCCTGCTGCACGACGTGATCGAAGACCAGGACGTCAAGAAGGAAGAGCTGATCGAACGCTTCGGCGCACCGGTCGCGAACCTGGTCGACGGCCTGTCGAAGCTGGAAAAGATCGAGTTCCAGAGCCTGGTGGAAGCGCAGGCGGAAAACTTCCGCAAGATGCTGCTGGCCATGGCCTCGGACGTGCGCGTCATCCTGATCAAGCTGGCCGACCGCCTGCACAACATGCGCACGCTGGGCGTGATGGTGCCGGCGAAAAAGCGCCGCATCGCCAGCGAGACGATGGAAGTGTACGTGCCGATCGCCCACCGCCTCGGCCTGAACAACATCTACCGCGAGCTGCAGGACCTGGCCTTCTCGCACCTGTACCCGCTGCGCTACCGCACCCTGACCAAGGCGGTGAAGTCGGCGCGCGGCAACCGGCGCGAGGTGGTGAAAAAGATCCTCGAATCGGTGAAGCAGACCCTGGCCATGGCCGGTATCCAGGCCGAAGTGTATGGGCGAGAAAAGACCCTGTTCGGCATCTACAAGAAGATGCGGAATAAACACCTGTCGTTCTCGCAGGTGCTCGACGTATACGGTTTCCGCGTCGTGGTCGACAACATCCCGAACTGTTACGTGGCGCTCGGCACCCTGCACGGGCTGTACAAGCCGATGCCCGGCAAGTTCAAGGACTACATCGCGATCCGCAAGATCAACGGCTACCAGTCGCTGCATACCACCCTGATCGGCCCCTACGGCACCCCGGTCGAATTCCAGATCCGCACCCAGGACATGCACCGCACGGCCGAGTCCGGCGTGGCGGCGCACTGGCTGTATAAAACCGGCGACCAGAACATGTCGGACCTGCAGCAGCGCACCCACGCCTGGCTGCAGTCCCTGCTCGACATCCAGCAGCAGACCGGCGACTCGGCCGAGTTCCTCGAACATGTGAAGGTCGACCTGTTCCCGGATTCGGTGTATGTGTTCACGCCGAAGTCGAAGATCATCGCCCTGCCGCGCGGCGCCACGGCGCTCGACTTCGCCTATTCGATCCACACCGGCATCGGCGACCACTGCGTGGCGGTGAAGATCAACAACGAAACCCAGCCGCTGCGCACCGAGCTGCACAACGGCGACATCGTCGAGATCGTCACCGACCCGGATTCGCGCCCGAGCCCGACCTGGCTCAGCTACGTCCGCACCGGCAAGGCGCGTTCGGCGATCCGCCACCACCTGCGCACCGTGAACGTCAACGAATCGGTGGAACTCGGCCAGGACCTGCTGGCCCAAGCGCTGGCGGCGCGCGGCATTCCGGCCGAGCTGCCGGCATCGACCATCGAGCGCGTGCTGGCCGAGTCCTCGGCCAAGTCGATGGACGAGCTGTACGCCGACATCGGCATCGGCAAGCGCATGCCGGCGCTGGTGGCGCGCCACATCTTCGGCCTGATGGAAGGCGCCGACGACGCCCTGCCGTCGTCAGCCCCACTGTCGGGCGACATCGACCCGGTGACCATCTACGGCAGCGAAGGCGTGTCGGTGCAGCTGGCGCCATGCTGCCTGCCGATTCCGGGCGACGGCATCGTCGGCCAGCTGCGGCGCGACCAGGGCCTGGTGGTGCACACCGCCGACTGCCTGCCGGCCAAGCGCCTGCGCGCCAAGGAACCCGACCGCTGGATTGCCGTGCAGTGGGGCGAGGAGCTGAACCGCCGCTTCGACTGCCGCATCCGCCTGCTGATCAACAACGAAAAAGGCATCCTGGCGCGTGTGGCGGCCGAGATCGGCGAGTCGGACGGCAACATCACGTATGTGGGCATGGACGAGGACGACGAAAACATGATGACGCAGCTGCGCTTCACCATCCAGGTGAAGGACCGGGTGCACCTGGCGCACCTGATCCGCAATCTGCGGCGGGTGGCGGGGGTGAACCGGGTCGAGCGCGAGCGCGCCTGATACGCAAGATCGTCGCAAAACGAGCAGCCCACTTCGGTGGGCTGTTTTTTTTAGGTGTCGCACGTTCGTAGGGTGGACGGCGCAACAGCCGCGTGTCCGCACGGCGCCGGGTAGAGCCGACCACCCTAGGCATCAACGCCGGCCGGCAGCAATGCCGCGCACCTGCCGCAGCGTGGCGCGATTCCTCGCCAGTGCGCCGGAATGGCCGCAGGCATTGATCCAGTTGCCGTCCTCACCCTCGTAGACGAACAGCAAATAGGGTCTGCCGGCGTCGCGCTCATCCAGGCCGAAGCGCGCCGAGGTGTTCGGTTCGACGATGTCGAGCAAGCCGCCCTTCGCCGTTACGTCGGCCGGCGCCTTCCCGTACAGGACTTCGTCGACCTTCAAACGCACGCGGGTGGCGACGTAGCCGTCGGGGTCCTCGGCCAGGTCCTGCACATGCGTGAATGTCTGCGGCCGCGCGATCACGACAAAGCGCGCCTCGCGCATCTCCTGGGCCAGCGTCGGGTTCGGGTGGCCGCCCGCGCACAGCGCCCAGGCGTTGCCGCTGAATGGCAACAGCAGCGCGAGCCAGAGGAAACGTGCGCCTGCCATCCCGCCGCCTGTCAAACCCCGGCCAGCGCCAGGATACGGTCGAAGGCATCGCAGGCGCCCGCGCAGGCATCGGCGACTTCCTCTTCGCCCCGCACTTCGGCGCGCAGCGCCAGCATGAAGGCGCGCCAGCGCGGGCCGGGGCCCCCTTCTCCCGCACCGCGCAGGTAGCGCAGCGGATGTGGCGCGAGCTGATCGGCCAGGCGTTTGTACAGCACCGCGCCGCCCAGTTGCGAACCTTCGACGACATACGCCACGCCCCAGCGGTAGGCGGCGCTGGCGTTGGCCGGCCAGCCGGGCATGGATGCGGACAGCGGCGCGGCAAGGCCGGCCAGCGACGGCTCTGCGAGGTCGGCTTCGATCAGGGACAGGTGCGGCGCTTCAGGCAAGCCGCCAGGCCCCTGCGGGCCGTCGTGGAAGCCGGCCAGCCACTCTTTCATCGGCGCCAGCCAGGCGCGTAGCAGTTGCAGGTGGGTGGCATAGTCGGCCAGGGTGGCATCGGGTTTCGACAAGGGCAAGCCGCTGTCGAGGCGTTCGTGGCGTGCGTTCGTGCCCTGGCGCAACGCGGCCAGGACGTCGGACTCGCGTGCGGTATCGTGAGGTCGGTTCATGGCCTCATCTTACCAGCCGCCTGCAAGCCCTGCCGGATTCAGGCGCGCGTTGCAGGCTAGTCCGCGATCGGTTCCGGATACTCGACGCTGAGGATTTCCAGCTCGTCGACGCCGTTCGGCGTTTGCAGGGTGATGACATCGCCCTCGCGCGCCTTGGTCAATGCGCGCGCCACCGGCGACACCCAGCTGATGCGCCCGCGCAGCGGATCGAGCTCGTCGACGCCGACGATGGTCACCGTGTGCTCTTCGCCCGCTGTATTCGAATAGGAAACAGTCGCGCCAAAAAACACTTGATCGTTTCCATAATGGACACTCGGGTCGACCACGAAGGCCGAGTCCATGCGCTTGGTGAGGAAACGGATGCGGCGGTCGATTTCGCGCAGGCGGCGCTTGCCGTAGATGTAGTCGCCGTTTTCCGATCGGTCGCCGTTCGAGGCGGCCCAGTGAACCACGCGCACGACCTCCGGCCGGTCGACGTCGATCAGCTGCAGCAACTCGTCCTTGATGGCCTTGTAGCCGGCGGGCGTGATGTAGTTCTTGGCGCCGGCCGGAATGGCCTGCGCCAGCGCGACGGCTTCGTCATCGTCGTCGTTGTCGCTCTCTTTTACGAATGCCTTATTCATAAGCTTATTATAAGGATATGGGAGCGGAAGCGCCGCCGGATTGCATTATCATCGCAGGGATGAAGCCGACACCTCCTTCCCGTCACCCGCTCCTCGCGCCGCTGCTGTACCTGGCCGCGCTGGTGCTGCTGGCCGAGGAATGGCTGTGGCGCGTCGGCAGCCGCTTCGCCAGCGGCATCGCCGACTGGCCGCCGCTGGCCTGGATGGAAAACATGGTGCGGCGCCTGCCGCCCTACCCGGCCCTGCTGGTGTTCGCGCTGCCGGGCCTGCTGCTGCTGCCGGTCAAGCTGCTGGCCCTGCTGGCGATTGCCCACGGCCACCCGATGTGGGGCGTGGCGACCTTCGTCGCGGCCAAGCTGGGCGGGGCGGTGGTGGTGGCGCGCCTGTACGTCCTTACGCTGCCTTCCTTGCTGGCGCTGGTCTGGTTTGCGCGGTGGCACAATCGCTTCATCATGTTCAAAGACCATGTCATCAGCCGTTTGCGCGCCAGCCCGACCTATGTGCGGCTGCGCCGCCGCATGTCCGCCCTGCGTAGCGGCCTGCGCCGTCGGCTGCGCCACTTGCGGCGGCAACTGCGCCCATCAGTGCCCTTCGGCAGCCGCCATGCTACGCGCAGCGCCCGCGCCTTGCGCCGCTTCGTCTCGCTGTGGCGCCGGCGCCGTCAATCCACCGAATCCGAACGCCCATGAACACAGCCGAGCCGATCCTGGCCGCCCCGATGCAGGCGGCCGCTTCCGAAATGTTTTTGATCGACGCCGCCACGCTGGCCCTGGTCGACGTCAACGGCGCCGCGCGCCAGAACCTGGGCTTCGAGGGCGACGCCCTGCTGGGCGCCAACGTCAGCCTCGTCGCGCCCGAACTCGACGGCACGGCCCTGAACGGCTTGCTGGCCGGCCTGGGCGACGAGATCGGCGAGCAGCGCTGCCTGCGCACCCGCCTGCGCCGCGCCGACGGCAGCCTGTACCCGGCCAAGCTGACGTTCCTGCGCATCCAGCGCGACAGCCGCGATTTGCTGCTGGCGATGGGCGACGACCTCTCGCCCGAGCAGGCCGCCGCCACCGCCCTGGCCCAGTCGCAGGCGCGCTACAACGCCATCGTCGACCACACCCCGGGCCTGGTCTACCAGTTCGTGCTCGGCGACGACGGCCGCCACGAATATCCCTACCTGAGCGAAGGCTGCGCCGCCCTGCTCGGCGTGCAGCCGGCGGCGCTGCAGGCCGACCCCGACTTGTTCCTGCGCCTGATCCTGCCCGAGGACCGCAAGGGTTACCTGGAAACGATGGCCGTCTCGAAGGTCAGTTTGTCGAGCTGGAACTGGGAAGGCCGCATCTGGATCGAGGCCTGGAAAGACGTCAAGTGGGTGAACCTGCGCGCCACCCCGCACCCGGCGGCGCACGGGGCGGTGCAGTGGGATGGCATCATGACCAACATCACCGAGAGCAAGAACGAGCAACTGGACGTGCTGCGTTCGCGCGCGCGCCTGGCCGAACTGACCGAGCACAGCGAGCAGGTAAAGGAACAGGAACGCGCGCGCATCGCCCGTGAAATCCACGACGACCTGGGCGGCAACCTGACTGCCATCAAGATGGCGCTATCGATGCTGAGCGCACGCCTGCCC
The DNA here is from genome assembly GCA_031999925.1 of Massilia sp. GTDB lineage: Bacteria > Pseudomonadota > Gammaproteobacteria > Burkholderiales > Burkholderiaceae_D > Telluria. The sequence goes on from DAMABW010000123.1 coordinate 6,107, forward strand.
GAGGACCCGCAACTGCAGGAAAAGGCGGCCTACCTCGACAGCCTGGTCGACCGCAGCATCGAGGCGGTGCACCGCATCTCGCTCGATTTGCGGCCCTCGACGCTGGACCTGGGCATCGTCGCCGCCCTCGAGTGGCAGGCGCGCGAATTCGAAAAGACGACAAGCATCGCCTGCGTCTTTCGCAGCGCCGAGCGCGACATCGAACTTGATGCGGACCACGCCGCGGCCCTGTTCCGCATCTTCCAGGAAGCGCTGACGAACGTCGCCAAGCATGCCGGCGCCACCCGCGTGACGGTGACGCTGCGGCGCCAGCGCCAGCACCTGACGCTGGCGATTGCCGACAACGGCCGCGGCATGCTGCCGGCAGACCGGCTGAAGCCGCAATCCTTCGGCCTGCGCGGCATGAGCGAGCGGGCACGGGCGCTGGGCGGTACCCTGGCCTTGTCGGCGGCGCCCGGAGGTGGCACGATGGTGACCATCAAGATCAGGCTGGCCCCGGCGGCCTCGAAAGACAACACGCAACAATGACCGACAAAGCAACTATCCGCGTCTTCATCGCCGACGACCACGCCATCGTGCGCGAAGGCCTGAAGCAGATCCTGGCCGAGCAGCGCGACATCGTCGTCGCCGGCGAAGCCGAGAACGGGCTCGACGCCGTCAAGCTGTTCCGCCGCGCCAAGCCGCACGTGATGCTGCTCGACATCTCCCTGCCCGACCGCAACGGCATCGAGGTGCTCAAGCAGATCAAGCAGGACAAACCGGAGCTGGCGGTGCTGATGCTGTCGATGCACCGCGAAGACCAGTACGCCATCCGCGCCCTGAAGGCCGGGGCGGCGGGCTATCTGACCAAGCAGAGCGCGCCGCGCGAACTGGTGAATGCGATCCGCCAGGTGGCCGGCGGCCAGAAGTATGTGAGCGCGGCGCTGGCCCAGGCACTGGCGAACAGCGTCGGCAGCGACCACGAGGCGCCGGTGCACGACAGCCTGTCGGACCGCGAGTTCCAGACCCTGACCATGATCGCCTCGGGCAAGACGGTGAGCGAGATCGCGCGCGATCTGTCGCTGTCGGTGAAGACGGTCAGCGAATACCGCGCGCGCCTGCTGGCGAAGATGAACCTGAAAACCAGTGCCGAACTGACCACTTACGCGATCCGCAACCAGTTGGTGGAGTAAAGGAAACGGCCATTGCCGCTAAGTAAGAGGCCTTTTGGCCTCTATTCGCGTAATGACAAACACAAAACCTGCTTATTATTACGCCAAACTTAAAAATACTTACGCTGCATCATGTCCAATCCGCCCACCCAACATCCTGTCGAGATCGCCCGCGAAGCCTTTCGCCGCCTGGCCACCCGCCGCATCGCCCCCACCCCCGACGCCTACGCCGAGATCTACAACGAGATCGCCGGCCTGCCCAAGCCTGCTTCACCCAAGCCAGTCGCGGCACCGGTCCAGCCGATTCCCCTGACCGGCCCCGCGCCCGACGAGGTGCTGGGCGACTTCGCCACCCAGCTTACCGATACCCCGGGCGAACTGGCCGAGTACGGCCGCCGCCTGACCCGCGCCGTGAAAGGCCGCGACTGGGAAGCGTATGCGCGCGCCCTGTCGCAACTGGTCGAGAAGCACCTGCGGCGCGGCATTCCGCCGGGCGTCACCTACGGCATGGAAAGCAAGGACACGGCCCTGCTGCGCGAACTGCTGAGCCGGACGCTGGCCTTTGCCCTGGCTTCGCTGCTGCCGGCCAATTCCACGCTGGCCGGCGAAGCCGAATCGCTCGGCGCGGCGGTGAAAGTCGCGCACAGCGACGCGGCGCTGCAGG
>DAMABW010000123.1:7931-10969 GCA_031999925.1 Massilia sp.
GCCAGTCGCCTGAAGGAACTGTGCTTCCAGATCGAGCTGCACAGCGGCGACTCGGGCGAACAGCAGGAATTGCTGCTGCGCCTGTTCAAGCTGCTGCTGGAAAACGTCAGCGAACTGCTCGACGACGACAGCTGGATGCGCGGCCAGATCGCCGCCGTGCAGGACCTGATTGCCGGCCCGATCGACGCGCGCGCGCTGGAAGACGCCACGCGCAGCTTGAAGGACGTGATCTACAAGCAGGGGCAACTCAAGCATGGCCTGGCGGACGTGAAGTCGACCGTCAAGAACATGATGATGACCTTCATCGACCGCCTCGGTTCGGTGGCGGCGTCGACCGGCGACTTCCACGACAAGCTGGGCGGCTTTTCCGAACGCATCCGCCATGCCGGCGACATCACCGAACTGAACGAGGTGCTGGACGAAGTGCTGCGCGAAACCCGCCATGCCCAGGCCGAGGCGCTGGCCTCGCGCGACCGCATGCTGGCGGCGCACCAGGAAGTCCAGGACGCCGAGCAGCGCATCAAGGAGCTGGAAGCCAAGCTCCAGCACATGAGCGAACTGGTGCGCGAAGACCAGCTCACCGGCACCCTGAACCGGCGCGGCCTAGACGACGTGTTCGAGCGCGAAAGCGCGCGCGCCGACCGCCGCGGCACGCCGCTGTGCGTGGCCTTGCTCGACCTCGACAATTTCAAGAAGCTGAACGACACCTACGGCCACCTGGCCGGCGACAACGCCCTGCGCCACCTGGCCAAGGTGGTGAAAGGCACGCTGCGCTCGATCGACGTGATCGCGCGCTTCGGCGGCGAGGAATTCATGATCATCATGACCGAGACCTCGGTCGAGTCGGCGGTGCAGACCATGGTGCGGCTGCAGCGCGAGCTGACCAAGCACTTCTTCCTTCACGATAACGAGAAACTGCTGATCACCTTCTCCGCCGGCGTGGCGCTGCGCCTGCCGAACGAAGACCAGGCGACGCTGCTGGCGCGCGTGGACAAGGCGATGTACCAGGCCAAGCAGAGCGGGAAGAACCGGGTGGTGGTGGCGGAATAACGCGGCTGCCGTTATGGCCTGCTGCCTCAACCGCATTAACGGATCACGACGCCAACGCTGCAAATAAAAATGCCCGCTCGAAGCGGGCATTCTTCATGATACAGCAGCAGACGTTACCAGGACGACAGCGCCGCCAGCTGCGTGGTCATGTAGCTGCTCATGCTCTGCATGTTGGTCATCATCGTATCGAGCGACGTGAACTGGGCGCGGTAGCGCTTTTCCGTCTGGGCCAGTTGCAGCTCCATCCGGTCCTGGCTCTTGTTCATGCTCTCGATCGATGCATTCAGGCCATCGGTACGGTTCTTGAACACGCCTTTCGATCCCAGCATCTCTTCGGTCACCTTGGTCAGGCGCGTGGCCACGCCGTCGGTCGCCGAGAACAGGTTCGAAACGCCGGCGAAATTGGTTTCCAGCGCACTTTTCAACTTGTCCGGCTTTTCCAGTTTCAGCGTACCGTCGCGCTGGAAGGAAATACCGATGTCGGACAGTCCCTGCAGGCCGCCGCCCCCTCCCACGGCCTTGCCGAGTTCGGCACGGATGCCGGTCATGATCGAGCGGGCGCCGGCGTCGCCGTTCAGCACGGCCGCGGTCTTGGTGGTGGCGTTGTAGGCCGTCTGCTTGTTCACCGCCGTCGCCAGGGTGTTGTAGGCATCCACAAAAGCCGTGATCTTGCTCGTCACCGACGCGGTGTCCTTGGCCAGGTCGATCTTCACCGGGCTGCCGACGTTGGTCTGGTTCAGGTTCAGGGTCACGCCCTTGATCGCATCGCTGACCGTGTTCGAGGCCTTCGACACGGCGATGCCGTCGATGGTCATCTCGGCATTCTGCGCCGTCTGCGACTTGGTCATGCTGCCGCCGCTGGTGGCGAACTGCGCCAGGCTGCCGGTGGCGGCAATGCTGACCGTATTGTCCTTGCCGCTCTCGTTGCCGGTGATGACCAGGTGGTCGCTGGTGCCGTCGTTCAGGATGGTTGCCGTGACGCCGGCATTGGCCTTGTTGATGGCGCTCGACAGGCCGGAGAGCGTGGTGTCGGTCAGGGTCAGCTTGGTGGTCTTGCCGCCGATGGAGATCTCCATCGAGCTGTCGGCCGCGCTGAACGTCGTTCCGGTGGCAACACCGCTCGACACCAGCTTGTCGCTCTGCGCCAGCTTGCTCACTTCGATGGAGTAACTACCGGCCGATGCACTGCTGGCCTTGGATACCGAGACGCCGATCGCCTCGGCCTTGCTGGACGTTGCCGTCAGCGCCGACAGCGCGTCGCTCGACACGTTCTTGACCGCGGTCTGGAAGGTCGAGACCGCGCTTTTCAGCGTGCCGAAGGCCGAGAGTTTCGAATTGAAACTGGACTGCTTCTGCTGAAGCAGGGCCAGCGGCTGCCGTTCGACCGACATTAGGGAAGAGACCAGATCGTCGACCGGGAGCCCGGACAGCATGCCTGCACCGCTGATAGTAGCCATGTGTTTTTCCTTTCAAGTCTCGTGCGGGATGCGCCGGCTTACGCCTTGTCGCGCAACATCGCACCCTGCATCTGTTCCATCGAACGCCAGAGCTTCAATGCCTCGACCGACGGGATCTGGCGCAGTACCTTGTCGGTCTGGGTGTCGACCACCTTGACCACGGTACGGCCAGTATCTTCGTCGATCGAAAAACGCACGCCCTGGGACGCGGCCTGGGCGACCTTGTTCAGGTCGGCCACCGCGTTGCCCAGCTCTTCGCTCGTCGGTTTTTTGTCTGCCTCGGCCTGCGCTTCGGCGGGAACGCGCCCCGTCGCCGCCGGCTTGGCAGCCGCCTCGGCTTGTGGCCGCGTGGTGGTGCCTGCAACGGCCGATGGGCTTCCAGAGTTTATTGGTTGCAACATCGGAACACCTCTTTACAAACGGCTGTGCGGGGCTGAACCCCGCACAGGTAACACTATCGATTATTGCGCTTGATTAGCCACGCAGCAGCGACATCACGCTGTTCGGTGCCGAGTTGGCCTGGGCCAGCAT
>DAMABW010000124.1:0-10808 GCA_031999925.1 Massilia sp.
GACGGCGCGCCGGCGCCAGGGCCAGCAGGCCGAACAGGTCCTGCACTTCCTTCTGCACCGCCAGCGGCAAATTCGAGATGGCGGTATGGACGCCTTCGACCGTGGCGGCGATGGCGGTTTTCCGTTCGGCGGGCTCAAGCGGCAAGGCGCCGGACAGGATGGCGGGCACGATGGCGCCCAGCGCCGCGCGCGCTTCGCCGTCGAGGACGAAACGCTCGGGATGCGGGGACTGCGTGGCGCGGTAGATGCCGCCGCCGGCGGCGAGGACGAGCGCGCCCAGGGCGCCCGCCTTCAGGAAGGATCTGCGGCTTGTCTCCATCTGTCATCCTTGTTGTTATAGGCCTAGTGTACGCCAAAGGCAGGCGGCCAAAACGCACGCGAACTAGAGGGAATCGTCGAAAAGATGGCGTGAATGACAAGGGTGCAAAGAAGCTTTGCATGGAAGGCGTCCGATGCAAATATGCTTTGCAGCGGGACCTGCCCATGCATATCTTCTCATCCGCGCCCGGGGCTTGTACCATTAGGCCATTGAGCCCGATACGAAAGCACACCATGACCATGCCCACCATCCTGCGCGCCCTCTGCGCAGCCACCCTTGCCGCCGCCTGCGCCCTGCCCGCCCATGCCGACAGCGCCTCGTCGGTCGCGTCCAGCGCCGGCTCGGCCTCCTCGGGCAGCATCTCCGATTCCATCGGCGCATCGAGCGACAGCTCGAGCGGCGACCGCCGCGTTGCCGCCGGCGAGTACCGCGTCATCGACATCGCCCAGGCGCCGGCGAAAGCCGACACCACGCGCATGACCCTGCGCGCGGTCGCCGCCGGCCCGGCGCGCGAGTTCTACCTCGACGTCCCGAACCGCGCCCTGGCCGCACGCGCCGTTGGCAAGGGCGAGCTGGTGCAGGTGAACGAACGCGTGTATGGCTACGAATTCGCCCACGCCGACGACAAGCGTCCCTTCTTCCTGGCGCTGCAGAACGCGTGGTACCGCGAACTGGGCTCGAAGCAAGTCGCCATCTGAAGCGCGATCCGATGTGGCGCCTCGCCCGCATGAGCGCCGGCGCGCTGCTGCTGTGCGCCGGCAGCGCCGCCTGGGCCGGCCTGCCGACCTTTTGCGACCGTCCGCGCGACATCACGGCGCGCGAACAGGACCGCGTGCTGCGCTTTGCCGGCGCGGTCAAGGACGAACTGGAACGCTCGGGCCAGCGCGTGGCCCTGGTCGCGCGCGCCGGCGTCGACCTGAGCCGCTTCGGCCTGCTGTATTCGCATGCGGGCGTGGCGCTGAGGGACAATCCCGGCAGCCGCTGGGGCGTGCGCCAGCTCTACTATGCCTGCGACGAAGCGCGTCCGCGCCTGTTCGACCAGGGCATGTCCGGCTTCGCGCTGGGGGCCGACGCGCCCTCGCACGGGCACGTGACGCTGCTGTTCCTGCCCGACGAGCCGAGTGCGCTGCTGGAAAAGGCGGCGCTGGACAAGCCGCTGGCGCTGTCGCTGCTGGCCGGCCAGTACAGCGCCAACGCTTATGCATTCGGTACCCGCTACCAGAACTGCAATCAATGGGTGATCGAGCTGCTTGCGGGCGCCTGGGGCGCTCTGCCGCGTGGAGGGCATGTGCGTGAAGGAGCCCAGGACTGGCTGCGCGCCCGCGGCTATGCCGCCGGGCCGGTGCGCATTCCTTCGCACCTGCTGATGTTCGCCGGCCAGTTCGTGCCGCTGGTGCACATGGACGACCATCCGGTCGAGGACATCCACGCGCTGGCCTTGCAGGTGAGCGTGCCGGACGCGATCGAGGAGTTCGTGCGCCGGCAGGTGCCGCAGGTGCGGCGCGTCGAACTCTGCCACGACACGCGGCAGATCGTGGTGCGCCGCGATGGTCCGCCGCTCGGGGCCGAATGCCGCGCACTGGCCGGCGACGATGTGATTTCGCTCGACAACTGATCGCGAACGACGATACCGAAGGAAGCGCTAGCGCTTGAGGATCTGGCGCGCGATGCCGCGCAGGATGTTCACTTCCTCGGTCTCCAGCCCGGTGCGCGAGAACAGCCGCTTCAGGCGCGGCATCAGCTTGCCGGGATTGTCCGCCTTCAGGAAGCCGATCGACACCAGCGCTTCTTCCAGGTGCGCATACATGCCTTCGATCTGGGTCAGGCTGGCGGCTTCGCCATGGAAGCCGACCGGCGTGGCAGGCAACGCGTCACCAACCGCCCCCATCCTGCACTCGTAGGCCAGCACCTGGGCCGCCTGCGACAAATTCAGCGAGGAATACGCGGGATTGGCCGGGATGTTGATCAGGACGTTGCAGCCCTCGACGATCTCGTTCGGCAGCCCGACCCGCTCGTTGCCGAAGATGAGCGCCGGCCGCAAGTCGTCCTGCGCGGCGATGTGCCCGGCAAAGCCGCGCGGCGTCCACACCGGCGGCGAAAACTCGCGCAGCCGGGCCGACACCGCCGCCGCGAAATTGCAGCCCTCCAGGGCTTCGCCGATGCTGCCGACAATCCGCGCGTTCGACAGCACATCGATGGCGCCGCTGGCAAAGGCCACCGCTTCCGGATCGGTGAGCGGATCGGCGCAGCGCGGCGCCACCAGCACCAGTTCGGAAAAACCCATGGTTTTCATGGCGCGCGCCACCGAGCCGACGTTGCCGGCGCGGCTGGTTTCGACGAGCACGAAGCGCAGGCGGGAAAAAAGAGACGTGTCGGAATCTGGCGGGTTCATTTAAAATAGCGCCATCGCGCGGCGCGAACAGGTAAATTCTGGCTTCAAGGGCCGGGATTTTAACGGGTTCGGCGCCGCTTTGCTCTTTAATTCATTCTATTCCGACGGTTCACGGCGCCAGACTGCGCGGTGGGCGTCAGCATTTTTTTACGGAAAAAGCTTACATGCACCCAATGCTCAACACGGCCATCAAGGCCGCTCGCCGCGCTGCCACTGTCATCAACCGCGCGTCTTTCGATCTGGACCGCGTTACCGTCTCGGAAAAACAACACAACGATTTCGTCACCGACGTCGACCAGGCTTCCGAGCAAGCCATCGTCGAAACCCTGCTCAAGGCCTATCCTGACCACGCCATCCTGGCCGAAGAGTCGGGCGCCTCGCGCAATTTGAACGACGAAAGCGAATACGTCTGGATCATCGATCCGCTCGACGGCACCACCAACTTCCTGCACGGCTACCCCAACTACTGCATCTCGATCGCGCTGCAACAGCGCGGCGTGATCACGCAGGCCGTGGTCTACGACCCGGTCCGCAACGACCTGTTCACCGCCACCAAGGGCGCCGGCGCCTACCTGAACGACAAGCGCATCCGCGTCAAGAACAACGACCGCATCCTGAAATCCCTGCTGGCCGCCGGCCACGGCCCCGACCCGCGTGCGCTGGCCGAATACCTGCGCATGTACGAAGTCGTCGCCTCGCGCTGCCACGGCGTGCGCAGCGCCGGCTCGGCCGCGCTGGAACTGGCGAACGTGGCCGCCGGCCGTGTCGATGGCTACTTCGAAAAGGGCCTGAAGATCTGGGACATCGCCGCGGGTTCCCTGCTGGTGACCGAAGCCGGCGGCATCGTCGGCGAGTTCAACGGCGAGTCGGATTACCTGAACAAGGGCGACATCATCGCCGCCGGCCCGAAAGTCTTCGCGCAGATGGTTCCTTTAATGGTCCCGTTCGCGTAATTCCGACATCGCGTAAAATAGATGGATTGCAGGCCGCCGGCGCAGGACGCGCAAGGCGGCTTTCAAGCATGCATTTCCACACGGCAACAATTTCACTATAATCGGTTCCGGGTCCGGTGCGCATGGGTCGACATCCTCGACGCTGCGCCGGCATTGTCCTGAACTGCCCTTCCGATCCTGGCGCCGCTTGCGCCGGCGGCGGAATCAACCTCACCAGAGAATCTATGTCATTTGCTACCCTCGGCTTGTCCGACGCTATTGTTCGGGCAGTTACTGAACAAGGCTATACCACGCCGACCCCGATCCAGGCCCAGGCGATCCCTGCGGTGCTGGGTGGCGGCGACCTGCTGGCCGGCGCACAGACCGGCACCGGCAAGACCGCCGGCTTCACCCTGCCGCTGCTGCAGCGTCTGTCGAGCGACGCCATCGGCGCCGCCCAGAAGAACAAGACCGCGCCACGCGCCGTGCGCGCCCTGATCCTGGCCCCGACCCGCGAACTCGCGGCCCAGGTCGAGGAAAGCGTGCGCCTGTACGGCAAGTACACCAACCTGAACTCGGCCGTGATCTTCGGCGGCGTCGGCATCAACCCGCAGATCAAGCTGCTGAAACACGGCGTCGACATCCTGGTCGCCACCCCGGGCCGCCTGCTGGACCACGTCGGCCAGCGCACCGTCGATCTGTCGAAAGTGGAAATCCTGATCCTGGACGAAGCCGACCGCATGCTGGACATGGGCTTCATCCACGACATCAAGAAAGTGCTGGCGATCCTGCCGCCGAAGCGCCAGAACCTGCTGTTCTCGGCCACCTTCTCGGACGACATCAAGGCCCTGGCCGACAAGCTGCTGGACAACCCGGCCTCGATCGAAGTGGCGCGCCGCAATTCCACTGTGGAAGTGATCGCGCAAAAGATCCACCCGGTCGACCGCGACAAGAAGCACCCGATGCTGTCGCACCTGATCAAGGAAAACAGCTGGCACCAGGTGCTGGTGTTCACCCGCACCAAGCACGGCGCCAATAAGCTGGTCGAGCAACTGGGCAAGGACGGCATCGGCGCCATGGCGATCCACGGCAACAAGAGCCAGTCGGCCCGCACCAAGGCCCTGGCCGAGTTCAAGGACGGCAGCCTGCAGGTGCTGGTGGCGACCGACATCGCCGCGCGCGGCATCGACATCGATCAATTGCCGCACGTCGTGAACTACGACCTGCCGAACGTGCCGGAAGACTACGTGCACCGCATCGGCCGTACCGGCCGCGCCGGCGCCACCGGCGAAGCCGTGTCGCTGGTCTGCGTCGACGAGCACCAGATGCTGAAGGACATCGAAAAGCTGATCAAGCAGACGCTGCCGCGTCACGTGATCCCGGGCTTCGAACCGGACCTGAACGCGAAAGCCCAGCCGATCCAGCTGCGCAGCGGCGCGCCGGGCCATGCCAACCGCGGCGGCCGTCCAGGCGGCAACCGTGGCGGCCAGGGTTCGGGCCGTAGCGCTGGTGCGGGTGCCGGCAATGGCGGCCGTCCGGCAGGCGGCGGTAACGGTGGTCGTCCGGCAAGTGCCGGCGGCGGCAACCGTGGCGGTAACGGCGGTAACGGCGGCGCCAGCCGCGGCTCGCGCAGCGGTGCGGCGCCACGCCAGGGCGGGCGCGACCGTTAATCGGCGTTAGCGCTGGCTGAAAAGGACAGGACCGGGATGCCGGCCTGTCCTTTTTTGTTGGGCGTGATGATTGTTAACGTCGGCACTCAATGTTGACGTTGATTCGTAGGGTGGGGTCTTTGAGGCCCCGCCTCAAAGACCCCACCCTACGATTTCCAGCGCCGCCGCAACGAACGCCGCCTCCACACGATTGCCCCACCCCGGCAGCTTTTCACCCCGAATGCTACGATAGCGGACTGTCAACATCCGAGACCCGCCATGCCACGATTCGCCGCCAACCTGAGCACGCTGTTCCCCGAGCTCAGCTTCCTCGACCGCTTCGCCGCGGCGCGGGCGGCCGGCTTCGATGCGGTGGAATTCCTCTTCCCCTACGCCTGCGAACCCGAGTGGATCAGCGGCCGCCTGGCCCGCTACGACCTGCAACTTGTCCTGCACAATTTCCCGCCAGGCGACTGGGCAGCCGGCGATCGCGGCATGGCCTGCGATCCGCGCCGCATCGGAGAATTCCAGGACAGCGTCGAACTCGCCCTCGATTACGCCGACGAACTCGGCGTCAGGCAGTTGCACTGCATGGCTGGCAAGATCCCGCCCAACGTGCCGCCGGAACGCGCCCATGCCACCTACGTTGCCAACCTCCAGTTCGCCGCGAACAAGCTGAAGGAAAAGCAGATCGACCTCCTGATCGAGCCGATCAACGACCGCGACATGCCCGGCTATTTCCTGACCGGCTCGCGCCAGGCCGCAGCCATCATCGAAGAATGCGGCGCCGACAATCTCTTCCTGCAGTTCGACATCTACCACATGCAGCGCATGGAAGGCGACCTGGCCAACAGCCTGCGCACCCTGCTGCCCGTGATCCGCCACATCCAGCTGGCCGACGTGCCGGGACGCCACGAACCCGGCAGCGGCGAAATCAACTACCCCTACCTGTTCCGCCTGCTCGACGAACTCGGCTATGCCGGCTGGATCGGCTGCGAATACAACCCGCGGGGTGATACCGCGCAAGGCCTGGCCTGGCGCACGGAACTGGCGGGCTGACCGGCAGTCAAAAAATGCAGGGCTGGACAAGCCACACGTGTTGCGGCAGGATTGTCTACTGATCAATACCGGAGACCGCCATGATCCAGGGACTGCGCACCGTCATCTACCCCGTCACGCAATTGAGCGAGGCCACCGAGTGGTACCGCCGCGTGCTCGACAAGGCGCCCTACTTCGAGCAGCCCTTCTATGTCGGCTTCGAGGTCGGCGGCTTCGAGCTGGGCCTGATTCCCGACGGCGTGCCGGGCAGCGCCGGCGCCACCGCCTACTGGGGCACGCCCGATGCCCGGGCCGAGGTCGCGCGCCTGGAAGGCCTGGGCGCCACGGTCGAGTCGCCGGTGGAAGATGTCGGCGACGGCATCCGGGTCGCCACCATCCGCGACCCTTACGGCAACTTGTTCGGCATCATCGAGAATCCCCACTTCGATCTGTCCAAGCTGGCATAAGGCGCAACACCGTCAGCGAATGAGTTGACCAAGTGCAACGCCGCGGCAGGCGGCGTTTGCCAGAATGGGTACTTTCCGGCCGGCATCTTCGCCGTTCGAAAGGACCCGATGAACACTTCCCGTCTCGTCGCCACCGCCCTGCTCGGCCTCAGCCTGTTCCTGGGCGGCTGCGCGACCACCAACGGCCCGGTCAGCCTGACCGAAGTGCGCGAGTTCGCCGACGCCTCGGCCCGCCTGGGCGGCTATGCCGAGCTCTCGCGCCGCTACCGCGACACCTACGAGCGCGAGCAGCCCTACCTGCCGGCGGCCGCCGACAAACTGGCGCGCGACAACGACGCCAAGCGGCGCGCCGTCTACGAGGATTTCGTCAGCGTGCAAAAGGCGGTGGTGCTCTACATGCAAACGCTGAGCCTGCTGGCCGGCGACACCCGCTACGACTTGTCGGAGCGTATCGACGACCTCGGCAACGGCCTGAAGGCAAACACCGAATCGGCCCTGCAGCAACGCCACATCGCCGCCTATACCGGGCTGACGCGCCTGCTGACGCGGGTAATCGCCTCGGGCTACCAGAACCGCAGCGTGGAAACCATGGTGCGCGACGGCGACGCCGACGTGCAGGTGCTGCTGGAGGCGATGATTTCGCTCACCCGCCTGTATTACAAGACCAACGAGAATGAAAAGAAGACCGTGCTCGGCATCTTCGACGTCGAACTGCCCTTCAATACCAAGAGCAGCGACCGCATGCTGGTCACGCTGGCCAAGGTGCATTACCTGAACAAGTCCAGCGAATACAAACTCATCGACCGCCGCTACGACCTGGCGCTGCAGGGCCTGACCAAAGTGGCGCTCGGGCACCAGAAGCTGCGCGAGAACCTGCACAAGCTGTCGGAGGCGGACGTGCGTCGCATGCTGGGCAATTACGCGCGGGACTTGCGGATGATCCGCGAAGGCCTGTCGGGCGACTGATAGGGAGGAGCAGGCATGGAAAACCAGACCAGGACGGATGCGGGCACGGCCGAAGCTGCCGATGCAGCGGCATCAACCGCGGGGCAAGCCGCTGCGCACAACGCGGCCGATGACGCCACGCTGGCGGCAGCCGCGGCTTCGGCAACGGCAACGGCGCCGCTTGACAACGGGCAAGGCGGCGGCCTGGCCAGCATCGCCCAGATCTTCGAGCTGGCCGATCAATTGTCCGCCTGCGCGGACGGGCTGCACGAGCGCATCATGCGCGATATCCGTGCCTACGAGGGCCGCGCGGTGCCCGACGGCGTGCAGGCCGCCGCCCGCGCCCTGCTCGACGACGAAGTGCTGCTGCGCCAGCGCGCCAACGGCCTGTACGCCGAGGCTGCCACCTACATCGTGAAGTCGCTCGGCAAGTCGCAGCGCAGCGTGATCGCGCTGACGACCGAGGCGGCCGGGAAGATCCGCAAGAGCACCCTGATCGGCGACGTCACCGGCCTGGTCGGCGGCCTGCTGCAGCTGGCGGGCGCTGCGGCCACCGGGCAAGCCGCGTCCGTGGTCGGCGCCCTCGACAAGATCCGCGCGCACATGGCGGCGATCGACGCCAGCAAGCCGGCGGCCGCGGCCGGCAAGCCTGCCTGAGCCTGCCGAGCTCCTTACCCTGGGCGCACGCGTGCGCCCATGTTCATCCCTCCCGCATCGCGCTACACTGATCCCACATCGTCATGTGGGGAGTGCGCAATGGACCGCTTTCCTTTGCTTCAAGCCAGCACACAGCCTGCGCAGCGCCCGCTCGCGCTGCGGTCCTGAGATGCGCCCCCTCGCCATGACCGCCCTCGATGCAGGCCAACTGGCGCAACTGCGCGCCGCGCTGGAGACGCGTCTTGCCGCGCTGAGCGGCCTGGACGACGTGCCGCATCCCGAAGGTGCGCGCGACCTGCCGGTGTCCGAAGTCGAAACCTCGCCTGCCGACAAGGCCACCGTGCGCCTGTTGAACGACCTGGCCCTGGAAGCGGCCGGCAACCATGCGGCCCAGGTCCAGGTGCTGCGCCACGCGCTCGCCAAGTTCGAGGACGGCAGCTACGGCCTGTGCGAGGAATGCGGCAACGACATCGGTTACTCGCGCCTGCAGGCGCGCCCCGAGGCGCGCCTGTGCATTGCCTGCCAGACGCGCTTCGAGAAACGCTGAGGTTCAGCGGCCCCCAGCGTCAGCGCATGTGCTGGCCGCCATTGATGGCGATGTCGGCGCCTGTCACGAAACCAGCCGCGTCCGAGCACAAATAAGCCACCAGGGCCGCCACTTCGTCCGGTTCGCCCAGGCGCCCGACCGGGATTTGCGACAGGATCTTGCCCTGCATGATCTCGGCCGGCACGGCGCTGACCATCCTGGTGCGCAGGTAGCCCGGCGACACCGTGTTCACGGTCACGCCGTGGCGCGCCATTTCCAGCGCCAGCGCCTTGGTGAAGCCGTGCATGCCGGCCTTGGCTGCGGCGTAGTTCGCCTGGCCGAAGGCGCCGGCATTCGCGTTCACCGAGGAGATGTTCACGATGCGGCCCCAGCGCCAATTGGCCATGGGCTCGATCACCTGTTTGCTCATGTTGAACACGCTGTCGAGGTTGGTCGACAGGACGGCGCGCCAATCGTCGAGCGTCATCTTGCGCAGGCTGCGGTCGCGCGTGATGCCGGCATTGTTCACCAGCACGTCGATCCGGCCCAGCTCACCCAGCAGGTGCGCCACGGTCGCGGCGCAGGCGTCGTGGTCGGTGACATCGAGTTTGCAGGCGGTGAAGCGGTAGGCTTCGTCGCGCTGGGCGGCAAGCCAGCCTTCGGGCGAGGGATTGCCCGGCGAATAAGTCAGTGCGACCGTGAAGCCCGCGTCATGCAGGCGGCGGCACAGGGCGGTGCCGAGGCCGCCCATGCCGCCGGTCACCAACGCTACACGTTTCTCTTCCATTCTTGTTCCCCTTGTCGACGGCCAAGCGGCCGGAACGGACAAGTCTAGGAGCGCTGCTCGCGGGAACTTTGAGATGGATCAAATGGTGAATGGCCGCACGGCGCGCAGGCCGTGCAGCAAACAACAGTTTCGATCAGCGCCCGGTGGACACTGAGTGAACGATATCCGGCGGTTGCGAGGGATCGAAATCGGCCCAGTCGCCGTCCACGATGTTGCCGTGCGCACGTTCGATTTGCACCGCGCCCAGCCTGCGCAACACCTCGACCGCACGGCCTTCGTCGCCGCCATCGTCGAAGGCGACGGCTACCAGCATGCCCGCCTTGCGCTGCTCGATCGGCGCGCGGCCCCCCTCTTCGCGCTCGCCGGCTTCCTTCATCTTGGAAAAGCTGAACAGCGAGCCGACGTGGGCACCGACCAGGCCGCCGACGATGGGGCCGGCCGGACCGGTCAGCGGCACGGTGGCGGTGCCGACCGCCGCGCCGATGGCGCCGCCGGTGGCCGCTCCCTGCACCACGCCGACCGGAGTTTCCTTGGCGCCTGGCGAATGCAGGTTGTCGCCGCCGATCGGGGTCATGTCGTGCTGGCCGGCCTGGCTCAGGTAAAAGGCGCTGATGCGCTCCTGGGAGAACCCGGCCTCGGCCAAAGCGCGGCGCGCCGTGTCGACTTCGTCCTGGAGTTCAAAGTGTCCTGCGATGATGATAGACATGGCATTCTCCTGCGTCATAATGACAGCAGCATGCTCCTGCTGGGCTGCTTATTCTGTACGCAAACGCACGCAGCCTGGAGCGCCCGGATCCATTACTGCCACTGCCCGTAGACCATCCCGTAGTCCGGCACCGGCGCCGGCGGGGCGCTCCAGGCGCGCGGATCGACCCGGTAATACTTCAGGAATTCCTCGAACAGCGCCGTATGCCGTTCGGCCAGCCGGTACGGCTGCTCGAAGAAGGCTTCGGTGGCCACCGCGAAGAACTCGGCCGGATTGGTGGCGCCGTAATGGTCGAGCACGCCCTGCTGGCCGAACCAGGCATCGTGGCGCAAGGCCGCGAAGTCGCGCGACAGCACTTCCGACCAGCTGCGGTAACGCTCGGCACTGCCC
>DAMABW010000125.1:0-772 GCA_031999925.1 Massilia sp.
CGTTGCGGCGCGACCCCTTCAGGTACATGTCGATCAGCAGGATCGCGGAAGCCGCGATCAGCAGGAAGATTTCGGCATACACCGGCACCAGGTTGGTGTCGGCCGCCGCTAGCAATGTGTTGTTCATCTCGTTCATATCGATTTATTGAGGCAGCTGTGGCAGCTTGCTCACGGACACGTGTTGCAGGAGGTCTGCGACCGAAGTCTGCAGGGTGTCGGCGATAGGCGCCGGGTACAGGCCCATGTACAGCGTGGCAATCGCCAGCACTGCCAGGATCGCGAACTCGCGCTTGTTCAGGTCGACCAGTTCGGCCACGTGCTTGTTGCCGATCGGGCCGAAGACCACGCGTTTGACCATCCACAGCGAGTAGGCCGCGCCCAGGATCAGGGCGGTGCCGGCAGCCAGGCCGGTCCAGAAGTTGAACTGTACGGCGGCCAGGATGACCATGAATTCGCCGATGAAGCCCGAGGTGGCCGGCAGACCAGCGTTGGCCATCGAGAACAGCACGGCGAAGGCGGCGAACTTCGGCATCGTGTTGACGACACCGCCGTAGTCGGCGATTTCACGCGAGTGCATGCGGTCGTACAGCACGCCGATGCAGAGGAACATCGCGCCCGACACGAAGCCGTGCGAGATCGCCTGCATGATGCCGCCCTGCACGCCCATCTCGTTGAAGATGAAGAAACCCAGGGTGACGAAGCCCATGTGGGCGATCGACGAGTAAGCGACCAGTTTCTTCATGTCCTTCTGGACCATGGCGACCAGGCCGAT